>JAUZRH010000187.1 GCA_030950555.1 Mariprofundus sp.
ATCATCCACGTGCTGGTCTATAAGTCCGCATTCTGCGTTGCCAAATCAGTTACATAGCCCTGCTATGCGCTTGATTTGGCGCCTTGAATCCAAACTTCTATCCTGCGCATAACCTGGATACTTTATTTTTTCCGCGGCCCTAAACCAACAGAATGGGATGGTGTGTGTTTCCGCGGCCCTAATCTTCTGACTCCACTAAAAATGAGCGAACGATGATAGCTAGGTTAATGCACGATCTTCGATTCTCCACAACAAAACTGGAACATCGATCTTTAACATTCAATTCATGCGGACTCTGGCAAACTAAGCCGACTATAGTGGCAATACCGTGATTCAAGTATGGATTATACGTCATTCCCGACCACATTGGGAATCCATTTGTTGCAACGTGTGATTGAGAACAATGGATTTCCACTTCGCGTGAATAACGAGAAAAGATACTTTTCAAACTTGAATTATCATAAGGAGCAGAGGAGATGACAGATGCAATGGATATACACCTTTATCATAGTGATGATAAGCATGAGTAGCAATCAGGCGCTGGCTGCAGACAAACAACTAGAGCTAGCCACCTTTGCTGGGGGCTGTTTCTGGTGCATGGAGCACCCTTTTGATGAACTTCCCGGTGTGATCTCTACCACCTCCGGTTATATTGGTGGCGACAAAGAGCAGCCGCGCTATCAAGAGGTATCTGCTGGAACTACCGGTCATGCTGAAGCAGTGGAAGTCGCCTTTGACCCTGCAATCATCCACTATCAACAGTTATTGGATGTTTACTGGCGCAATACCGACCCAACCACGCCCAACCGTCAGTTTTGTGACATGGGCAGCCAATACCGCCCAGCTATCTTTTACCACAGTAGTCAGCAAAAAACCTTGGCCGAAAAATCAAAGGCGGCACTGCAACAGCACAAACCATTTACCGGTGCTATTGTGACTGAAATAGTGCAAGCAAGCACATTCTGGCCCGCCGAAGCTTATCATCAGGACTATTACCTTAAAAATCCACTTCGATATAAATTTTACCGCTATAACTGTGGTCGCGACCAGCGCTTGAACGCCTTATGGGGTGACAAAAAATGAACCGACGCCTGTTTTTACAAGCCACACTGATAGCCGGAGCTAGCCTAATATTCACGCGCAAGCTGTTCGCCGCAGAAAAGAGAGGAACAACAATGATTGAGAAAATTAACAAGAGCGAAAAACAGTGGCGCGAAGCACTTACAGCTGAGCAGTTTCACGTTTTACGTCGGGAAGGCACAGAAGCCGCCTTTAGCAGCCCACTAAATAAAGAGTATCATGAAGGAAGCTACCTCTGTGCCGGTTGCGCACTACCGCTATTCGTCTCAGCCAATAAATTTGATAGCGGCACAGGTTGGCCCAGCTTCAGCATGCCTATTGAAGGCCACACTGAAACCAAACGCGACTTTCGCATGATTCTTCCACGCACAGAATACCACTGTGCTCGTTGCGGCGGTCATCAGGGCCATGTTTTTAATGATGGCCCCCAGCCTAGTGGCCAACGCTGGTGCAATAACGGCTTAGCCTTGCAGTTTAAACCGGCCTGAATAGCCCCTCACGTCACCTGCGACTTCCGCTCTTCGAATAGCGCAACCACCTGTAATTTTGACATCCTTCAGAGCCAATTGCAAAACTCTGGGTGGATGAGCGGCAATCCTACTTTGAGTCCATTTTTGAGGTGGAATGAGGTGCATGGTGGTTCCATGGAGTAAACAACAGCGCGGAAATGGGCCAAAGTGGGGCCGCCGATCGCCGCTCACGAGTTTTGCAATTGGCTCAACAATAAAGCGAATAAGCGATCAATGGCAGCGTCATCTGAGCTACCTTTACAAGCGCAGTAACTTTTTGTTGCAATCTATCATTGAGAAATCTAAGCTCTGATTTATTCTATGGGTTTATAGTGATTCAAATATAGATTTGTCCGTCATTCCCGACCTGATAGGGAATCCATTTGGTGATGAATGTGATTGATAACAATGGATTCCCGTCTTCACGGGAATGACGATAAAAGGCAGTACAAGCTTGAATTACTATAGTGATTCACATGGTAATCTCTGTTCTCGTTATTTGAGATCCGATGAATAATGATGGATGCTACTTGTGTATGCGTGGTTACTGGGGAAAGTGTGTTTAGAAGGGGGGCTGAATGAGTATGGTGGATATCTCGATTCATGATGTTGCTATCAATTATTGCGTATTGATTGTCGATGATATGGCAACCAATCGTTTGGTGGCGCGTTCAGTACTCGCACGCAAGGGCTTTGATGTGGAAGAGGCGGGGTCGGGAGAGCAGGCGCTCGCAATGCTGAAAGAGCGCTCGTACGATGCTGTTTTGATGGATGTTATGATGCCTGACATGGATGGCCTTGAAGTGTGTAAGAAAATACGCCATGAGCTTGATTTGCCTTTATTGCCGGTGATTATGCTAACCTCTTTAAGTGAACCGGATGATCTTGCTCATGCAATGGCTGCAGGAGCGACTGACTTTATTCACAAGCCATTTAATCCCATAGAATTGCTGGCTAGAGTGAACGCATCGGTCAGCCAGAAACGATTAACCGACCGTTTGGATGATACGGAATCGGTGTTATTTGCCTTGGCTCGGATGGTTGAGGCTAAGGATGTGACAACGGGAGATCATTGCGATCGACTGGCGCATCGAAGTGTTATTTTTGGGAAAAAATTAGGCTGTGACTATGACGAACTTGAAGCACTTCGTCGTGGTGGCGTATTACATGATGTGGGTAAGCTGGGGATTCCGGATGCTCTTTTATTAAAAAAAGGTCCACTTAGTGCGGATGAGTGGACGGTGATGCGTACGCATCCGGTTATTGGTGCGCACCTCTGTAGCGCCCTGAAAACCATGCAGTTGACCACGGATATTATTAGTTGTCATCATGAGCGGTGGGATGGGTCCGGTTATCCACAAGGTTTAAAAGGCGAAGCGATTCCCCGCTTGGCGCGTATATTCCAGTTGGTTGATGTGTTTGATGCTTTAACAGCGGTTCGTCCTTATAAAGCGGCTTTTTCTAGAGAGAAAGCAATCGATATTATGCTGAATGAATGTGCAAAGGGTTTCTGGGACCCGATCCTATTAAATAGTTTTATCGAATTATTAGAGGGCAATGATCTGTTGATGGAGCTGCCGCATAGCTATGTAGAAGATAAGAGTGCGGCTATTTTTGATAGTATTGCTAGTTTACCGTCGGGTGCATAGTGCTTAAATCAGCTAGCAGCCTTCTTATATAAGTGCTCGCACGATGAATCAGGCTTCAGTGCAACTGCTCTATTTTCACATCAGTGACATGCGTTTCTGTGTGGATCTCTGTCAAACTAGTAAAGTAGTGCCGCTGGTTGCCCTGCAGCAGATGCCGGATAGTCCGGATTATTTGGCCGGTGTGATGGATTTGCATGGCGCATGTGTGCCCATTATCGATTTGGTCTATCGGCTGAATCTGTCTTGCCAAGATCACTACCAACTCACGGCAGCAATTGTTTTATGTGAAATATCGGGCAATACCGTGGGTTTTATTGTCGATGAAGTGGAGAGCGTGGGCATGGTTGAATTGGCTTCGGTTCAGTTGCGGTCCCTGCTTGATTGTAGCAGCCCACCATTACGTGGTATGGTGGATTCAGGGCGCGGAATGGTGGCATGGTTAGCGCTTGAGCGCATCTTGGCTATTGATTTTTCATTGCCTGATGCTGATTTAGTGAATGATTATCATGCCATGCTGCATGCTGTAAGGCAATAGGATGAAGATGCACGAGCACAGCAGTGTGCAACCACTGATCAATGGCGCCTGTGAACAACTTTTTGTAGATTTCCTCTATCAAAAATTGGGGCTGGTGATTAAAAAACATCAACTTAAAACACTGCATGATGCCATTGACAAGGGGTGTGCTCTTTTTGCCTGTTTAACGTGGCAAGATTACTATCAAAGACTCAAAAAGGCCGATAAAATAGCTCCGGAAATGGAACATTTGACGGCTGCTGTAACCATTGGTGAAAGTTATTTTTTTCGGGATCATAATCAAATTGCATATTTGCGAGATGAATGGCTGCCGGAAATCATTGCCAAACGTAGGCGTCAGGGTAATAAAAGCTTGCGTATCTGGAGCTCTGGTTGCTCCAATGGTCAGGAGCTATTTACTATTGCCATGCTGCTGGCTGATGCAATTGACGACCTGCCTCAATGGAATATTCAACTTTTGGGTACAGATATTAATGTCAATGTGCTCAGCACTGCTCTGCGTGGGCATTATACATCATGGTCTTTCAGAGCGACGGATAATACTGTTCGCGATCAATATTTTAAGCGCCAACTAGATGGCTACACGATTGATGAGAAGCTGCGTGGTATGACATCCTTTACCTACTTGAATCTTGCTGATGATGAGTATCCCTCTATCTTGACGAAAACCCACTCGATGGATCTTATTCTGTGTCGTAATGTGTTTATCTATTTTGATAAAGCAGTTGTTGACCGGGTGATGTCTAAATTTTCTCAATGTTTATTACCCGGTGGTGTATTGATGCTGGGCGCTTCTGATCTGATTGCCACCAATACAGACTCTCTGCGCTTGATTCAGCATGGTGATATCTTCTATTATCAACATAGCGGTAGTGCGCAGCTTCATCAGCTAGATATGAATAGCGCGCCTGAAACCCGTTCTCAAGCGTCTGTTGTGCCAGCGAAGGACCGTGTGCTTGACAAGCGGATTGTTGTTGCAGCTCCCATGCCACCTGCATCGGTAGAGCTGATAGCTATGAAAAAACTGTATGGCCTTCTGCATGATAGTAAGTGGTTTGAAGCCCTGCCCCTTATTGACGATTTGATACAGCAGCAGGGGCGAACAGCTGAGCTACTACAGCATCAGGCAAAGGTGCTGGCTAATATTGGTGAGTTGGAACAGGCGCAGGAGATATGTGCTGAGAGTCTAGTCGTTGATTCACTGGATAAACATAGCTACTTCTTAAATGCGATGATTCTTTTAGAAATGGGTGATGAACAGGGAGCGGAACTGAATTTCAGAAAAACCATCTACTTGGATACGCAGTTTGTGGAAGCTCATTTTCAATTGGGGCTACTATTGATGAATGGTGGAAAAGAAAAAGTGGGGAAAAAATGTCTGGACAATGCTTTAAATCTGGCTAAAGCGGCTAAGCCTGATAGTGAACTGCATCAAGCCTCCGGTATGACATTTGGACGCTTTGGTTCGATTCTTGAACATGAAGTCGCCGTTTATTCAGATCAGCTAGGGGAATTATGATGGCTAGCGAGGATGCACTGATGCTCACGTCAAGCAGGGATGAGAAAAACAACCTACGTCCATCACTATTGCCCCAATCAGCCAAAGAGCAACATGTCTTACTGATAAGGGCTGCACGCTTGGCCAAAAAGGAGAAGGACGTTGAAGCGGCGAAAGGGACAGAAGCTTATCTGCTTTTTCGCTTGGGAAAAGATGCGCTATATGGTATTGAATCCCACTATTTGATTGAAGTGATGGGGGCTAGGCAGCTGACACGTCTACCTGGTGCCCCTGCTGCAGTGATAGGGCTGTTTAATTGGCGAGGTAAAATCCTCTCAGTTTTGGACGTGGCGCTTCTGATTGATTTTCCTGATCAGAGTAGTGTTCAACATCATGAGATGATAGTTGTTCAGTGTGGAGCGGTACATGTTGCTATTTGTGTTGATGAACTGCTGGGCTTTCAATATTTCGACCCGCAACAGCTTGAACCGGCTATGGGCGAGAGATCATCTGCTTCGTATGTGCGGGGTATCGATCAGCATACTGTGACGCTACTTGATATTGACGCCCTGCTCAATCACCCGATGTTGGATGTTGTGGCGGGCTAACTGTTTGCAATACAGAAAAGAATGATACCGTGAATAATGAAGTGAGGGGAATGATATGGGAAGCAAGCAGTCGTTATTGATCGAGATGGGTATGGGAGCTGATGAGCTAGCTTCGCGCAAAGCATTTGTTGGTTTTACCGATGAGGATGCAAGCTTGTTAAAGAGCCTTGCTCCTTTGATTGCGCAACATGCGGATAATATTGTTGATGGTTTCTACGATAATGTCGCACGTTATCAGATGCTTAAAGATATTATCAGTAGTTCAGGGTCCACGATTGAGCGTTTAAAAGGGACGCAAAAAAAGTACCTTCTTGAGCTATTTGGTGGTGAATATGGTGAGGGATATTTTGAACGCAGGCTTAACATTGGCGTCGTACATAATAAGATCGGCCTGACACCACAGTGGTATCTAGGGAGTTATGGTGTTTATCTACAGTTGATTGTACCGCTGGTGATGAAGCGCTGCATGTTTAGGCCAAAACTGGCTGAAAAAATGATCATGGCAATCAATAAAATTATCTCTATCGACTCCCAATTGGCGATTGAGACCTATATTTATGCCGTCATGAAAGACCTAAAAAGTGTCAGTATGTCAAAAAGTGATTTGGAAGAAAAAGTAGCCTGCTACCAGACGATGGTAGGGCAAATTGCGATTGGTGATTTAACCCAGAAAATTGATATTGAAGGCGATGATGATCTGTCACAATTGGGTGGTAATCTAAATGCGATGACGGAAAATTTACGACAAATGGCCAGTCAGGTGTCGCAAGCTAGCTATAGCCTGAGTTCATCAATGCACCAGGTTCAAGAGTCTGTCAGTTCTCAGTCTGCGGGTGCTGCTGAGCAGGCTGCTTCTATTGCTGAAACGGTCAGTACGCTGGAGGAAATTAGAGCGACCACAACGCAAACCATGGAAAAAGCGGTTGAAATGGGTGATATGGCTACGCAGACAACAGCAGCAGGTGAACAGGGTGCGAAAATGCTTGGCTACACCATTAAGGGCATGCACTCAATTCGTGAAAAGATGGGGGCAATCGCCACGACTATTCTGGATCTAAGTGATAAAACTCAGCAGATCGGTGATATTATTAGCAGCGTGAATAACCTAACCCAACAGACAAAAATGTTATCGTTAAATGCCTCCATTGAAGCTGCTAAAGCCGGTGATGCTGGCAAAGGCTTTTCTGTTGTAGCGACTGAAATTCGTGATCTCTCGGATCAGTCTCAACAGGCGACATCACAGATTAGCAAAATATTAACCACGATTAGATCAGGGGCAGAAAAAGCTGTCATGGCGACAGAGGATGGGCAGAAAGAGGTGGATCAGGGGGTGTCGCTGGTCGATCAATCGGGTGATAAGTTAAATGCATTATTGGATTTGATACGCAATACCGCCATGTCTAGCCAACAGATCGTGGCGGCTGTACGGCAAGGATCCAGCGGTATTGATCAAATTGCCATTGCCATGGCGGATATCAATAAAGCAACTGAGCAATTTGTAGCATCAACTGAGCAGAGTTCCTCGGTAGTCAATGACCTCAATCAGCTCGCCGTAGAACTAAGGGAACATGCCGGAGCCTATAAGGTATAAGCTATGATGGATTTAGATCCAGAACTATTGCAGCAGATTCTAGATGTCTTTTCCATTGAGTTGGAAGAGCAGCTGCTCTCTATTAGTAACTCACTTCTTCAGCTTGAGCGTGCGAGCAGTGAGGTGGACAGAGTTGCTGAGTTGGAGTCGATTTTCAGAGCAGCGCATAATATCAAAGGAGCCGCGCGTGCGATTGATGTGAAGCATGTGGCTGATATAGCCCATCATCTGGAGTCGCTGTTTAGTCAGCTCAAACAGCAAAGTGGTGAGCAATCATCTACCCATGCCATTGATCTAGCCTTTGAAACATTGGATGTAATCAAAAGCTGTATGACAGCTTACCTCTCAGATAAAGAGCCGGAGATTGATCTAGCCCAACTGTATGAGCGCTTGGAATGCTCCCTAGAGGTCATAGCAACACAGAACACCGTAACAGAACCACCTAGCGTCAGTGAGGTAGTGCCTGTAGCTCCGGATGTGGTCACACTTGATGGCATAAGTGGTGATGCTCATGTTCAGCAAGCTGTAGCAACAAGCCGCGTAGAAGAGCCTGCAAAGCTTGTAGGAACAGCGCTCAGTGATGGTATTTTGCGTGTTTCTGCAGCTAAGATTGATCAGCTGATTGCATCGGGCGAAGAGATGCAATCAGCGCATACTGAGATGGGTTTGCACAGTGTTGAGATGAAGCAGTTAAAAAATGAGATGTTGCAGCTGTGTGAGTTGTTACAGCCGATAAAGTTCATGCTCAAGACCAATAGATTTACCCCATCGCAAAAGAAGCTTTATGGAGAGCTGAAGAAGGTCGTTAATATTGGCCAGGTGATGAAGCAGCGATCTGAGTGTCTGCATGCAAGCATGCATACTGCAATGGTTGATTTTGGTTTTGTTACGGCTGAATTGAATGATAATCTCTATGCACTACGTTTGGTCGCCGCGACAAAATTAATGCAGGAGATTTCACGTTTAGTGCGTGATACTGGCCGCTCATTGGGTAAAGAAGTGCAGCTAGAGGTTCACGGTGATGAAATTGAAATCGACCGTGTCATTCTTGATGAGTTAAAAGCACCACTGATTCACTTAATTAGAAATTCGATTGATCACGGCATTGAGTCGGCCGCGGAGCGGCTTGAAGAAGGTAAGCCGGCAGATGGCTTGATTACGATATGCTTTTCGCGTTCTGGCAGTGAGATAAAAATCACGGTGAGTGATGATGGCCGAGGTATTGATCGTCATAAGGTAGCAGATGCGGCGGTGAAGAAGAAGCTGATCACGCTTGAAGAGCGGCATGGTATGGATGCTGTTAGTCAGTTAGAACTTATTTTTAAAGCGGGTTTTTCCACTTGTGAGATGGTTACGGATGTTTCGGGCCGAGGTGTTGGCTTGGATGTGGTGCGTGAGAGATTGACGGCAATTAAAGGGCGTGTTTTTGTTGAGACAACAAGTCAGCAGGGCACCTGTTTCCACCTTTATCTACCACGGCTGCTGAGTACCGAGCGCGGTTTGCTGGTTAAAGTAGCGGCTGATATCTATGTGATACCTAGCCGGTCAGTGGATCGACTTATCACCGTGGCAGCTGCGGATATTGTGAAAGTTGATGGCAATGAGGCGGTTCTTATTGATGAGCGGCCAGTGTTGATTCGCTCGTTGGCAAAAACGCTGAATCTTTCTATTGCTTCAGAGGTCGAAGGCGCAGATGCCTTGATGCTGCTTATTATTAAGCAGGGGGCATCAGCGGTCGCCTTTTTGATTGATGATGTGGTACATGAGCGGGAAGTGGTCATTAAGCCCTTGATGGGGGCATTATCAAAGATACCGCATGTGCTGGGCGCTGCTGTGAGTGCTAGTTTGGGTGTGATGGTTGTGCTCAATAGCTATGTTTTACTCGAACAAGCTCTGCGTAGCAGTTCCGATTTGAAGCTTAAAAAAGAGAACCACAAAGTGGTTGTCAAACAACGTATTTTGTTGGTTGATGATTCCATTACCACGCGCACTTTGGAAAAAAGTGTGTTAGAGAGTAAAGGTTATCATACAAGCTTGGCCGTTAATGGCAGTCAGGCATGGGATATTCTGCAATCTGAGTCTTTTGACTTGATTATCTCGGATGTGGAAATGCCGCTGATGAATGGCTTTGAATTAGCAGCGAAGATCAAAGGGGATGCACGATTAAAAGAGACGCCCGTTATTATTGTGACATCCTTAGCCAATGATGCGGATAAAAAGCGGGGCATTGATGCTGGTGCAGATGCTTATATCGTTAAAAGCCAGTTTGAAAGCAGAGCTTTACTTAAGCTCATAGGACAGTTGATATGATTCGTATTCTGATTGTTGAAGACTCGATTGTTGTAGGCATGCTTTTAAAAGCAATGCTCAATAGCGAAAAAGATTTTGAAGTGGTGGGGCAGGCTTGTAATGGTGAAGAGGGCGTACGTTTAGCGCGTGAACTCAAGCCAGATCTGATTACCATGGATATTCGTATGCCGGTCATGGATGGTTTTGAGGCAACGCGCGAAATTATGTCCACTAATCCAGTACCTATTGTGGTGATCAGTTCAAGCGTTGATGCCGAAGAACTGCGTATCACGTTTAGAGCTATTGAAATGGGTGCGCTGGCAGTGATAGAAAAGCCCTTTGGGCCAAAGCATCCTGAATATGATAAGGGCCGCCGTGTAATGATTGATACCATTCGAGCCATGGCCTCGATCCGAGTGGTGATGCGTGATCGGAAAGCAGGAAGAACGAGGAGCCCTGAGTTCATTCAACCTGCGCCCCTGCATGACAAACCTTATGAAGTGGTGGCGATCGGTTGTTCGACGGGAGGACCACAAGCATTAAAAGCCATCCTTTCTACGTTGCCAGCCAGCTTTCCCCTGCCTATTGTGATTGTGCAGCATATCTCAGCGGGATTTGTCACGGGGCTGGTATCCTGGCTCGATAGTGTCTGCCCGATGCACATCGAAATTGCGAAACAGGGAAGCCTTCTGCTGCCAGGCCATGTTTATATTGCCCCTGATAAAACACATTTGGAATTAAGGCGTAGTCATACTGGTTTGTTGGTTCATTTGAGCCATGCACCACTTATTGGCCAGTTTAGACCATCCGCTACAGCGCTTTTGCAATCAGTCGCGAGCGTTTCCTCAGACCGAGCGATTGGTGTGTTATTATCGGGCATGGGTGATGATGGTGCTACGGGGCTGTTGGCTCTGCATCAGTCCAAAGGGCATACCTTTGTACAAGATAAGCAGAGTGCAGTGATTTATGGTATGCCAGGCGTAGCCCTTGATATGGGGGCCGTCGATGAAGTTGTTAATCTCGATCAGATCGCCATGTATATGCAAAACTTGGTGAAGTCGTGAGTGAATTGGAGCTTGACCTTTGGGCACTGTTTCGGGGTGAGTATATAGGACGGCTTGCCCGCATACGATCTATTTTAGACAACTGCCATCAACACGGGTTTAGTGTACACGAACTGGATAAGATGCACCAGGAGTTTGATACCATATATGGTGCTTGCCGAGCCTTGGGGCGAGAGGACCTTGGTGCATTTATTCGCCTTTGTGCCTCCTTTGCACGCCATCTTCGCTGTCAACTTCCAGCAACGATTGATGCGGATGCTGTTGCACTGCTGACATCGGTAGTTACACTGGCAGAGCAACTAAAAGAAGTGACAGATGAAGATGATGTGATGCTTTTTTGTCATGACCCCTTGCTGGATGAGCTTCGTAAGCGCCTGACGTCTGGTGCAAGCAGCAAATATTCACTCAGTGATAACTGAAGGGCTTGAGAGGCAGGCAAAGATGGGTATTCTCGCTGACATTGGCAGCTATCAAACGCAGGCTTACTTTTTTTCTCGCCCCTTCGTTGTTAAAAATATATAATGGTTGCTAAAATGAAAACAGTACGTGCATCAGGTCTAATAGAATCGAATCTAGGAGTATCTATGTTGGATGAATCAGGTCTTATTAAGGCAGAGGTAGAGCGCCTAGTGCCTAAACCTTTGTGTATACTTCTAGTTGATGATCATAAGTTTTTTGGTGATCTTATGGGCTTACTATTAAAGGGTGAAGATGATCTGCAATTGCACTACTGCGCTACTGCAGAGCAAGCAAAAAAGCTGCTGGAAACGATGAAGCCTGCTGTTATTTTACAGGATTTGACGATGCCGGATGTGGACGGTATCGACATGGTTCGTTATTACAAGCAGTCGGCCAAAACAGCACATGTACCGGTGATTGTATTATCGGCACATGAAAAAGGGCAGGTCAAAGGTGACGCTTTTGATGCGGGCGCGAATGATTATATGGTCAAGGTGCCTGATAAAACAGAGCTGTTAGCACGCCTGCGCTATCATGCAACGGCCTATATGAATTATCTGGAATCGCAACTTTTGATGCGTGAACTAAAACGAATCTCTACCTTGGATGGGTTGACGGGCATCGCCAATAGACGTTGTTTTAATGAAACACTTTCGTATGAATGGAAACGTTCGCAGCGGGAGAAGTTGCCTGTGTCACTGCTGATGGTGGATGTGGACTATTTTAAAAACTTTAACGATGAATATGGCCATCCAAGCGGTGATGAGTGCTTGCAAAGGGTGGCGAAGGCGCTTGAAGTGAGTGCCTTGCGAGCTGCAGACCTGACCGCTCGTTATGGTGGTGAAGAGTTTGCTTTAATTCTGGCTAATACCGATGAAATAGGCGCCATGCGGGTGGCACAAGCCGTACGTAACTCGATCTTAAAGCTGGCAATTCCCCATGCTCTGTCGGCTACAGCAAGTGTGGTAACAGTGAGCGTTGGTGTGGCAACGGTTGTTCCCGAGTATCAGGCTGATTATATGCAGCTATTAAAAGCCGCTGATCAAGGGCTCTACCAAGCCAAACAGAATGGCCGCAACCAGGTAGCAAAAAATCTTATTCTTGCCGAAGATATCTAATCGCGATACTCCTATCCCACTTTTAGGTGAAGACACTCCTGAATTAAAAGCACGCTCTACTTGCTTCTAAAACCAATGGATTCCCGCCCCACGCCTTCGCGGGGGCAGGCTCTTCGCTGGAAGCTTGAGCGGCGCTCCCGCTATGCGATAGGGTTACGGGTTGAGTCTCAGCAAACAAACGCTCTGCTTTATTCTGAAAGCAGTCTGCGTTCCCACGCAGGAGCGTGGGAACGCGGATGGATTCCCGTCTTCACGGGAATGACGGTCAGAGACACACCCCATTATCACGGAAATCCAGCCCTAGAATGCTCTATTCAGCTGCTTGGAATAGTTAGTACTTCACAACCATCTTCAGTAACCACCATGGTGTGTTCAAATTGAGCCGATAGGGATCTATCGCGCGTCACTACAGTCCATCCGTCCGATAGCACTTTTACGCCCGCTTTGCCAAAATTCACCATCGGTTCAATAGTAAATACCATGCCTTGCTTCAGTGTTAAACCCTCGCCAGGTTTGCCATAGTGAAGTATTTGAGGATCTTCATGGAAGGTAGTGCCGATGCCATGGCCACAATATTCGCGCACGACAGAGCATTTTTCACCCTCGACATAACTTTGAATAGCATGGCCTATATCACCTAATGTGGCGCCAGGACGCACAATAGATATGCCAATTTCCAGCGCTCTGCGGGCAATTTCAGTTACTTTGCGGGCTTGAACCTTTGGCTCACCCACATAAAAAGTCATGCTGGTATCGCCATGCCAACCATTGATAATTGTCGTGACATCTACATTGATAATGTCACCAGCTTGAATCTTTTTACTGTTAGGGATGCCGTGGCAAACCACATGATTGACTGAGGTGCAGACAGATTTTGGAAAACCATGGTAATTTAGTGGGGCAGGGATGCCACCGGCTTCGGTGGTGAACGCATGTACTAAGTCATTAATATAGTCGGTTGTGATGCCAGCTTTAATATACGGCTCTATCATTACTAGAGTATCGGCGGCGTGATGGCATGCAGGCCTCATTGCCTCAATATCTTTCGCTGATTTGATCCTAACCATGTTGACTCCTGTCGAGAGCTAAATTTGCAGCCTATGCTGACCTAATCCGCTCCCAAGGTCATTATAGATGTTTTTTTGGCATCCTTCATATAACCCCAAAAGTAGTTGACACTTTTTTCAAAAAACATGTTGGCAATAGGATGGACCGATCATCAAAAGATGATTTAAAAAGAAAAAAGGCATCCTTCACCAACCATAAAAAACAGTTGACGCTTTAACCTCACAGCTGACAGATGTCTCTTCATCTTCCGTAAGCCGGGTGAATCATGGGCATTCTTTATTGATTTTCCGCCTAAGGTGGAAAGCCTTAATATGTAAACTGTCCCCGGATAGCGTTATTGGATGAAGGTCATTATGAAAAGAAGCAACTGCCAGCGCAGAACCTGGTTAGTGCTATTTTTAACTTGGAAAATAGCCAACAACCTGAAGTGTCGGGCGTCAATTACTTTGTCCGGTCGACGACAATTAGTCTGGCCGGTCGTCACAAGATTACGGGTGGCTTCTATTTCTTAATTTTTCGATAAAAAAAATCTCATGCGTCCCAACCAAGAGCAACAACCGTGCTGCTGAATCGCATTCATATGCCCATAAGAGCCGTTGGCTCACGCACTCAAAATTATAGACATATACGCCTTGCAAATCTCCTTTTTTTGCTGCACCGATGGTTGGGTCAGAAACAATATTTTCTACTGCTTTATCAACCGCATCTTTTTGATTGCCATGAAGTTTTTTGTAGGCACGCATAAAAGCATTGGTTTGCCGTAATTCTATATCATCCACGAAATTGTCCAGACTTGAATGTAGAGCGTTGATTGCGATTTTCAGATTTTGCGATTATCAAGTCCCGAACAAACTCAATAGGCAAATCTGGATTGTCGAGAGCTGCTTTACCAAGTTTGGTCCAGAATTCGAGCTGGCCAGATATGGTGCGGCACTCGTTCTTTGAAATGTTATCTGCTTCTTCATACAAGTGATCATCAATACGAACTGGCATGCACATGGTATTCCCCATTGCTACTTTTGTAGTCAATTGTAATCAAGTGGTTACTGAAGACAACAACTTAAGGAACACGGTAATAGTGTCGATCTCAGGGTAGAGCAAAGCTCAACGATTCTTAATATAAAGGGTAGCGTCCCCTTTTTTAGACTCTGCTATTCGCTTTAAATGGGACGAAAATACAACTCAATCCCGCTTTCTATCGCTACAATTTCCACCAATGGGCAAGCTCCTAATTTTATTGCTATCAAATGACTTGTTTATTATATAGCATGCTTAAAAATAAAACGTATATTGAGGCAAAAATGAATAGAAAGATGATAAGATCTACGCTGTTGCAGTTAACGGCAGTTTCACTGTGCTCTACTAGTATGGTATATGCGGCGGAGCCAGTTGGTATTCCTATGGGAGGTTTTGAACTCTATCCTGTTGTGATGGTGAATGTATCTCATGATGACAATATTTTTGCTCAGGAGAAGGTGAAAAAAAGTAGCGTGCTGACAACTATAAATCCCGGGTTGAAGGTGGTTCTTGCTCACGGGACGAATGAGTATTCAGCGGAGTATTACCTGGCCAAGGGATTCTATCAGAGCAGTAGTAGTGATAACTTTCTGGATCATATTGCGACCGTGAGCGCAGATTTGAATCTTTCAAGTCGCTTAAGTAGTCAGTTACAGCTGAATTATAATAAAAAGCACGATCCGCGTGGCTCTACCTTTACCGGCTCTCCTCTTTCGTTTAAAACGCCCGATTTATATCATGAGGTAGCTGCGAATGGGAAGGTGTCGTACGGCATTAATGCACGCATAGCGTTTCAAGGTGATTATTCTCTTAAACGCTATGATAACCATCAAACGGTTACACAATCGCGTGATATGGATATGCTGGGAGGTGATGTAACATTCTACTATCCAATCGCTTCTAAGAGCAGTGCTTTTATAGAAGCGCGCTATAAGAGGTTTGATTATAAGCAGACAGTCAGTACCTTGGATAGTAATGAGCAGCGCCTTTATGTGGGACTTGAGTGGGAGGCTACGGCTAAAACCACCGGTTCCGCCCGTTTCGGCTATCTAAAGAAAAAGTTTGTGGCGGCTACACAAAAGACTGGCTCGAATTTTAGTTGGGAAGTTGGCGTGTTATGGGAACCACTAAGTTATTCTTCATGGGATATCAGCAGTAGTTCAGGTAGTGTTGAGTCGGATGGTACGGGCAGTTATACCCAGACAACCAATGGTTCTTTAACATGGAATCATGAATGGAGCTCTAGCTTGAGTCATACGGCTTTAATAAGCTATACGCAGAGTAAATATAAAGGGGTGGTCAAAGCCAGAACAGATAATCTAACAACGGCGGGGCTTACCTTGAACTATGAGCTAAATCGTTGGCTGATAATGAATGGCGGTTATACTTATACCAGCCGTAGATCCAATGCTGTTAACTCCAGCTTTCAACAGAATCTCTGGTCACTCGGCTTTAAGGCGGCGATATAACTTTTGCTGAGTAGTTTCGTATGATGAGCTGCTTATATAAGGATGATATAATTATGGACGGATATATGCGAAAAATATTGGCGTTTCTTCTTCTGCTGTTATCAATGATGTTACTTTATTGCGGTGCGGCTATGGCAACTTCTATGGATGATTACAAACTAAATGCCGGTGATAAGATAAAAATTCATGTGTTTGGTGAGCCTGATATGGATATTGATGCTAGATTGGGAAGTTCGGGGAATATTCGTTACCCATTTCTTGGGGAAATTCATATCTCTGGTATGACGATGGCTGAGTTGGAGAAACAGGTGACACACGATCTGGAGCAGGGTTTTCTGGTTGATCCACAGGTGCGTGTCTCCATGGAGGAGTTTCGCCCCTTTTATGTTAATGGCAAAGTAGCTAAGCCCGGTGCCTACCCTTATCAACCGGGCTTGAGTGTGCGTAAGGCAGTTTCACTGGCGGGTGGTTTGACGACGGAGGCTGATGAGAACAAAGTGTTTCTTATTCATGCTGATGATAGTAAAAAGCGAGAAAATAAAATTGAGATGAGTGCTGAGATGGGGCCGGGTGATATTCTTACGGTCAAGCAGAGCTACTTTTTTGTTAATGGCGAGGTGAAATTGCCGGGTAAATATCCCTATCAGCAAAAAATGACGTATCGTATGGCTATCTCCATGGCCGGAGGTATGAAAGAGCGGGCGGATGAGGATAAGATCTATGTGATCCATGAGGGCAAGGAGGAAGCTTCTAATGCGATGCCGATTGACAGTGTTGATGCAGAACTTCAACCCGGCGATGTGATTACCATCAAGCAGAGTTTCTTTTGAAAATAGACAGAATAATTACGACACTGGTCGACACTGTATGTGTGCGCTCTACCACATTAATAGTTTGTAGATGGGCTAAGTCGATGATGCATAGATGATCGAAGATTGAAGTGGAGCAAGTATGAAAAGTAGTTTTGTGGAAGAAGAGATTGACCTGACCCAATACTGGCTGGTTGTGAAACGTCGGAAATGGAGTATTATGACGTTGGCACTTTTGGTTTCACTGCTGGCAACGTTGATTGTCTACTCGATGACACCTTTGTATAAAGCAACATCGACGCTGCTAATTGAACCTCATCAGGCCAAGATGCTTTCCATTGAGGATCTCTATAAGATGCACGGGAAAGATAAGGTGTATTACCTGACGCAGTTGGAACTGATGAAGTCACGCCGGCTAGCAAAGCAGGTGGTGCATCAGCTGCACTTGGATAAAAATCCAGAATTC
>JAUZRH010000188.1 GCA_030950555.1 Mariprofundus sp.
ACACTTCATATGGTGGGCATACTCGTTGAAAACACAACATATGGTGCTGGATAGTTACGATGATTTTCAAAAAAGGCATCCTTCACCAACCATAATAAATAGAGCCAATTGCAAAACTCGGGGTGGATGAGCGGCAATCCCACTTTGAGTCCATTTTTGAGGTGGAATGTGGTGCATGGTGGTTCCATGGAGCAAACAACAGCGCGGGTTGGGCCAAAGTGGGGCCGCCGATCGCCGCTCACGAGTTTTCCTCGTTCCCACGCTCCTGCGTGGGAACGCATACTTCTTTTAGAATCAAGCAGAGCGTTTATATTGATATGGATTCCCGATGCACCCCTCGGGAATGACGGGCGAGTGTCTATATTACTGACGCCACTCCTGCAAAATCTTCATACACTCTCGGTTCATCTCAGCCACCCGCTGCGCTGATGCCGCTTCATTATAGCAGCGTAACTCAGGCGCATTACCACTCGGGCGCAGATGAACCACCTCCTCATTGGCAAACGTGATTCGCAGTCCATCCGTATCATTCAATGAAGAGACCGCACCAAAGATATCACCTAATAACAGCTCAACAGCCTTTTTATCGGCGCTCTCATCACCACTATTTAACGAACTTATTTTCGCATGAGCAATCTCAGTTGGAAATGCTTTTAAGCGATCACTATAGGTAAAACGTTCTGGCAAGGTTTCCAGTAACTCTGCAACAGAGCTGTTGCCTTGCTGAGCCAGCAATAAAATGGTTAATGGCACAATAACAGCATCGCGCGTAGGAAGAGCTGTCAGCGTTTTTTCGCCGCGCACAATATCTCGTGCAATTAAAAAGCCACCATTGGCTTCATAACCCACTACATTTTTTGCACCGCGAGCCACCGCTTGATCCATTGCAGCAATCACAAACGGTGAGCCAATCCGTGTACGCGTTACCTGCTCAAACCAATTACACTTCTCAACGGCCGAATTACTACTGACCGGTGTCACCACATGCGTCGCTTCCAAGTAGCGTGCAGTAAGGATGCCAGCCACATCACCGCGCAGCCAATGGCCTTTGGCATCACTAATAAGTGGTCGATCACCATCACCATCGGTAGAAATCAGACAATCAAAATCACCACTGCTAGCCCAATCCGCCGCCAACTGCACATCTTCAGGACGTATCGCCTCAGTATCTACAGGAATAAACGCCAGTGAACGACCAAGGGCTGTCACTTCGGCACCTAAGCCCTCAAAAATAGTCACCATCATATCACGAGCCACACTGGAATGCTGATAAACACCCACCCGCCGTCCCTGTAGACAACCGGCAGGAAAAAAATTCAGATAGCGCTGGATATACTCTTGTTCTGCCAACGCACTTTCAGCAGGCAATGCCGCCATTTCAACATCCAACTGACACTCTGCATTAAAACAATCAGGCAGCACGACGCTACTACTGTAGAGCTGCGATTCATCTTGCTTAAGCACTTCACCGCTTGGCTTATAAAATTTAATACCATTGCGATCATCGGGAATATGGCTACCGGTGACCATCACGCTCGCCTGTGAACGCGCCATCGCATAATGAGCTACCGCAGGTGTCGGAATAAAACCACAATTTATCGGCGTATAACCACCATCAGCCACAGCCATTGCCACAGCATTCATGATACGCGGTGAACTAGGACGATAATCCCCAGCAATAGCCACGTCATCCCCCAGCTTTATGACATCTATCGCTGCCAGATAGTTTAGAAATGCCTTGGTATAAGCATAACAGACACGATCAGTCATATCTATGGCCAGCCCACGCGCCCCACTTGTACCAAACTTCACACCACTCTGCTCCATCAATGCTGAAATCAATACCGTCTCATCTGTCATCACAATCCCTCCTGCTCAAGTAGAGGCCAAGCTGCCAGCAGAGAGACAAGAAATAAACAGATGATACTCGAGCCACTTGCAAACCCCATGAGCGGCAATTGACTGCCCCACTCCGGCGCATTCCCAAACTGCGTTCAGCATATAGTGATTCAAGCATGAATTGTCCGTCACTCCCGACCGGATCGGGAATGACGAGAAAATATATTTTCAAGCTTGAATCACGATAGCGCGCATTTTTATACACGCCTCAATCAGTATTGAAATATAACACCCTTGAAAATCACCTCATGGCATAGTTATACGCTTTACAAACCAAGTAAAAAATACGCTAAGCAAGCCCTGACTCCATCTTTTCTCTGCTTTGAATGACTACAGCTTTGCCAGCACAAAAAGTATTGTCTACCAACCGAGTCTGGCTGCTAAGCCTGTGCTGCGTTGAATCAATTGTGCTGCAGCATGGTGAATAGATGCAGACGTTGCGTGAAGTGTGAATGTTGTACGCGCCCTGGTGATGGCGGTATAAAGTAGTTCACGGCTCACCATAGATTGTCCCTCTTGCTCTTCAGGTAGTAGTAAAAATACATTTTCAAACTCTGAACCTTGTGACTTATGCACCGTCATCGCCCAAGCCTGTTCATATTGGGGCAGTGATTGCACAGGAATATCACGTAGCGTCTGATCTGACTGAAAGAAATAACATCTTAAACTGCCCTCTTTATTGCGCCATAGCAGACCAACATCACCATTATATAGCTGCAACTCATAGCTATTGGCGGTCACCATCAGCGGCATTCCCTGCACCAGCTCACCACTATCAAGTAAACCTCTCCCCTGCAAAGAGTGCGCTACGGCCTGATTGATACTCTCCACACCTACAGGGCCATGACGCACAGCACAAAGTACACGCTGTTTTTCCAACAGTTTCATTGCTTCTTGCACGGAAGCTGCCTGCAGATAAGGAGTATAGCCATCAACCACGCGTTCCATTAAAGTATCCAATGCTAAATCGGGTGACCAGCTCAAGTGTTGATTCGATGCCGTTGAAAGTATCTCGACGGCCTTCGCACCACTCCCCTGATTTACCGCTCGTGCCAATCGGCCAATATCACTTTCGGCATTAAAGCGATAACTGGTGCGTAGCAAGCCAATGGCATCGGCTATTGGTGGACTATTTTTTTCTATTCGCAACGACTGAGGCTCGATACCAGTTAAAGCAACCAACTCAGTAGCTCGCCCCGAACTCAGGTACAGCTCTCGTCCATGGCCTGTAATATCACCCAAAACATTTCCCGCATCCACTGAGGCCAGCTGATCCCTATCACCAAGTAGAATGAGATGACAATGTGTGGGTAGAGCTTCCAACAGTCGCGCTGCCATGGGCAGGTCCAGCATCGATGCTTCATCCACCACCAGGCAATCAATCTGCAATGGATGATGCTGATCATGACGATAACCACGCGGCGAATAACCCAATAAGCGATGCAATGTTGATGCCTGCAGTGGAATCAAAGCTCGAATCGCTGCGTCACACTGCAACAGATACTCCTGTTTCTCATTTTTACCATTCAGAGTATTTCTAATCGACTCCACCATGCGGGCTGCGGCTTTACCTGTAGGAGCAGCCAGACGAATCTGCATTTGTGGCTTTTGTTGCAGTAGAAGTGCTAACACCTTGACAAGTGATGTTGTTTTGCCGGTACCTGGCCCGCCTGAAATAACAGCAAAGCGCCGGCTAATCGCCTGCACAGCCGCCAGCATCTGATCATTGGACTGATCTCTCTGCTTACTAAAAAGCTGCTCCAACCCCGATCTCAGTAGCGCCTGATCAATCGTCATAGGGAGCTGTAGTCGTGCCAAAATATGCGCCGCCACACTACACTCATAATCTCGAAAGCGTTTTAGATAGAGCCTGTTGCCTTCAACAATCATTGGTGTCATCGCGCCCGGCTCACCGACGGCCGTTGAAGCGAGCAGCTGCGCTCGCCAGCTCGCCAGATCCGGTATCAAGCCATCTCGGTCGGGCCAAGGGGTGCCAGCATAGTGATGCAGATCCAGGCAGACATCGCCACCACTGTAAATTTCAGAGAGCCATGCAGCACTGCGCACCACCACCGCTTGTGCATCACTACCCGTCTGTTCAGCAATAAATCGACCAAAAAAGTAGCCGAGACTCTTGCCCAGCTGTTCGTCCCTGTTTTCTTCACTCATGACCTCTCCTCTGACTGAAATAGAGCATCGAGCTGTTCAATCAATGCTCGCGCAGGCTTGGTAAAATAGACACCGGAACGCGCCCCTGTCATTTTGCGCATGCCTCGCAAAAAAAGGTAATAGACCCCGCCGATATGGCGATCATAATCATAATCTGCCATGCGCAATTTCAGATAACGGTGTAGTGCCAGCGTGTAGAGCAGATATTGCAAGTCATAACGCCTGTCATACATCACTTTTTCCAGCTGCTCTGGGCCGTAATTTTCGAGTGAAAAGCCAAGATGATTACTCTTGTAATCAACCAGATAAAATAGTCCATCGTGTTCAAATACCAGATCAATCACACCATTAATCAAACCACGACAATCATCCACATTGAGCGCTTGCAAACAGCAGCCAGCCGATACTGCCAGCAGCTTATTTAACTGGCGGACAGGCAAGTAAGAGAGCGAAAAATCAAAGCTCAGCTCATTCAGCCGTTGTCGGCTATTGATTTGCGCAAGCGTGAAGCCCTGCATGGGATCCGTTTGGCTGCCCAAGGGTGTGTGCAAAAGAGCTTGCATCCACGCCTCGATTACGTCACTCATCTCAGGTTTTAGTCCATAACGAACCGCTTCCCGCCGACTAAAATCGTTCACCGTGCGCCTTACATCCCCCTGAAAATCAAGTTTCTCCAATAGTGCATGTAAAAATAGCCCGGTACGCTTACCAGCTGGAAATAGAAAAACCGCATCATCCGATACCTCATCACTACCCCCTCGATAAGATTGATGCACATCACGGGTAAGACTCGTAAAACTTGAAATACGCCAATCATTGGCAATCGACCCTTTGAACGATTCAATTTTGCAGCGCTCATTCAAAGAGCGCTGCACTTCAAGACATACAGAATCTTCTATGTCAGCACTCAGTTCAAGTCGCTCGATATCACCCCTACTAGCAACAACAAGCGCATCCAATGTCTGATCCAGATCAATCGAGAAAGCCGACAGGTCAGGCAATGAGTGATGCAAGTCATCGGCCTGCTGAACAGGATGCAATAACCAGCCAATAGCACTTTTAGCTGCACTATTGCCCGCCAAGCCCCAAGCCAGATATATTTTACTACAACCGCGTGTCAGCGCCACATAAGCCAACCGCACATCTTCGGCCAGCCGCTCTTTCTCCGGCAGATAGAGATCAGCCTCATGCACGGCATCGAGCAGATAATGCTGCTCCGTTTGAGGATCATAAAAAGGTAATAAACCTTTCCCCTTCACCCGTGGTCGGCAGTTCCACAGATAAGGGAGAAAGACAATCGGATATTCCAACCCTTTACTGCCATGAATCGTGACAATGCGAACCAAATCACTATCACTCTCCAAACGCATTTCCGCTTCACCACTCTCCGTTTTATGAATCTCACCATTCAACCAACGCAGCAAAAGATCCATACCACTCAAGGATCGACTCTGCTGCTGCAGAAGCTCGCCTAGATGCAGTAAATTCGTTAGTCGTCGTTCCACCTGCGTGGTGGCCGCCAAACAGCCGCCAATATCCAAGCGCCGCAAGAGCTGTTGAAACATGGCCATAAATCCCTGTCGCAACCAGCGTTCATTAAGCTTCTGAAACAACGCACCCCACTGCAGCCACTTTGTTTCGCTCTGCTCTTTCTGATAAATATCGAGATAATGATAAGCAAGCAGTGAACTACCCATCGCTTGTTTCAACAGGCTACCATCACGATAATCGATCACCGCGGCCAATAGCAAACTTAAACCAACCGCCTCTTCACTCTCAAATACCGACTGACTGCCACCGGTAACAGATGCCACCCCACGCGCTGTCAAAGCCTGCTGTAAACCACTCGCCTCGCTATGTGTGCGCACCAATACAGCGATATCCCCTGGTTGCACCGGTATATCAGCCAGCAGCAGTGTCCCCGCGCGCCCCTGCTGTAGTAAGCTGACAATCTCATTGGCCGTTTGTCCATGCAGTAGTGACTCAAGTTCTTTTTGCGATAACGGTTCTTTATCACCGTCCTTTGGTAGCTGCCAAAGGGTTAGTGGCGTGACTTCTAGTCCATCGCGCACGAGCGCTTTGCCACCATCAATGGCCGCTTTAACCGGCACAAAAGGAATCTCCTTATCGTAGATAAAGGATTCCGCACGTGATGAAAATAGCTGATTTACGGCCTTAATCAGGCGAGGCGTCGAGCGGTAGTTGGTATCAAGGGTAAAGGTTTCTTGTGCATGATGTTTGGCGCGCATATAGGTGAAAATATCACCACCACGAAAGCCATAAATCGCCTGTTTTGGATCTCCAATCATAATCAAGCCGTTTGGCAATGTCTCACCACCCTCATCCGTAGGGGCGATCACCCCGCTATTAGGACGATAGATATGCGAAAAAATATCATACTGGGTCGCATCGGTATCCTGAAACTCATCAATCATGGCCATCGGAAAACGTCGCTGAATAGCCTCTGCCAACACCTCATTGGCAGCCAAAGCCTTCTCCAGCATCACCAGCTGATCATCAAATGAGAGCAGACCCGCCTCTGTTTTAAGTTCGCTTACCTGAGCTGCTGCGGCTTGATGGGCTTCATATAGTACACGCAATTTAATCTGCTGCTTTAACAGGGGGGATTGTTTCAGATATTGTTCAATAACACGATCTATCGCGCAGAACAGGGGATGTTCAAACAGCACCTCCTGTTTATTCTTTTTCAGCTGTGAAATCAGTACAGATGAGCGTATTGCTTCAAGTTCGGGTGGAAACTGCAGTAGTTCATCTGAATCAAAATAGTGATTCAGAACGCGCATCACCGTCGGCAGTGAGTCCGCCTTATAAACCTTCCGTGCTTTTTTTATAGCATCCGATTGAAGCGCGCGCTCAACGACACTTTGGTGCTGCTGCCATAACTCTTTCAAACCAACAAAATCGTTTTCCAAGTCACGATACTGCAAAAACAGTTCATTCACATCGCTTTCAGATGCCACCGTTGTCAGCACTTCATGCCCTGATGCGAGCAGCTGTACACGCGGTCGGCGCATTGGCTGCTGTAATTGCATCAGTACATTCACATCTTTGAATAGCGTGGCAAACAGCGACAGGTCCCCTCCCTGCAAACGGTATGCATGCTTGCGCCACCAATCTTTTAGGGCCTGATCCCATAGCGCGGAATCATCGGTGATCATCTCCACATCAAACGGTTGCCGACTGTTAAATGCATTTTCAGTGAGTGTGCGCTGGCAAAAACCATGAATAGTATAGATTGCGGCTTCATCCATACTATTGACGGCCAGTTTGAGCTGCAATGCAATTTCCAACTTTTGCGCCCCACTAAGCGACGCCAGCCATAAGTTCAAAAACTCATCTTCAATCTCTACTTCTGGCTGTTGCAGATGCAGTAGTGCCTGATGGAGCCGCAGCCGGATGCGCCCTCGTAGTTCTTCGGTTGCGGCCTTAGTATAGGTAACCACTAGAATCTGCCCTACTTTAAAGCCTGCTAGCACCATACGCAGATAAAGGTTGCCAATTGCATACGTTTTACCCGTACCAGCACTGGCTTCCACCAGTTTAATACCTTGAAGATCCATTGTCAGGGTGGTGGCTGCATCTAAAATCACAGGGCTACTCATGATTGTTTCTCCATTTGATCCACTATCGGCTGATAAAAGTGAGCAGCCCACCGTTGGAAAGGTTCACCGACAATGGGCAGTTGATCCACACCTCGCATCACCATGGCAATATAGGGATCACTGATATCACCGGCATGATAGTTATCGCCAAGCCAACTCAACAGCAGTGCTCTCTCTGTTTTAGGACTCGACTCTTTTTGTTTTGCATATAACCAACTGCTCTTGCCCAACAACGGTAGTGGTAGACGCAAGCCTTGCTGATAATAGCCAATATAATCTGCTAGGTGTTGGGTCGCCACGCCGGTCGTCAGATGCGGCAATCGTTGGCGCCTATTACCCTTACTAACCAATAAGCTAGCCTCAGTTGTTGTCATAATACCCGCAGCACAGAGTGCCAGATGCTCTAGCCATAACACCAGCAGTTGCTTGCCTGATTGCTCCGATGCGGTAACATGTAGCAAGCCATGACCTGGATAATAGTGCTCAACCTGACCGCTCAAGCGTACCAACTCAGCATCCCGCATGGGAATAGTCAACGCAATCACCTGCGGCTTCTGCTGCCCTTCACGATACGGTTGCAACGTCTCACACATGGCTTCCACAGCCTTTTCCTGCAAGGCTACCGCACGCTCAGCAAAACCACCGTGAGGTAATATGCCTTCTGCTTGCAAGCGACTCAGATCACTCTCCACACCGGCCAAGTAATCATCCAATAGCCGACTACTTAACGACCACTTCGCCAAACCATCAAGGGCAAACGGCTCATCATCACAAAGCTCTTCTTCTTCTTGCAGGTAGATCCCTAGCGTACTATTAAAAAAATGTTTCACCGGATGGCGAGCAAACTGAATCAGCCGGCCCAACGCCACCTCTCTACCATCATCCGGCTCAGTCAACGGCAAGGGTGCTTCTGGCCAATCACGAACACCCTCTTCATGGCGCTGATAATCATCAATGGCATTGGCCAAACCGCACCAGTAAGCATCAAAAGCTGACTGAGGCGCACTATAATTTTGGCGTGAAAATGGCTGCATCGGATGCACATGGGTGATCTCTTGCAGCACGCTTTTTCCCCACTGTTGCTCTAGCATATCCAGTAGTTCATGCACCAATACCGAAGGCTGGCATGCACTATTATCACGCAACGTACGGCCGGTGTAACTGATATAAAGGCTATTGCGCGCGCAGAGCACTGTTTCGAGCAGCAGATAACGATCCATCTCACCTTTGATAGGGTCACCCGGCTGCCATTGCTCGACCATGCGATCAAACTCCAGCGGATGTTCGCGACCGGGAAAGGCACTGTCATGCATACCCAGCAGACAAATCACCTTGAAGGGCAAGCTACGCATAGGCCGCATACCGCAAAAGCTAACGCCGCCAGAGAAGTAGCGACCGACCACATCACGCTGCGAAAGTCGTTCCTGCAACCAGTGCATCACCAGCTCTCGGCTCAACTCCTGCTCACCAGCATGATCGGCCAAGGCAAAGAGTTCATCACGAATCTGTTGCAAGCGACCGTTACTATCATCCCCCTCCACAAACAGCTCATCAAGCAGCAGTGCTAACTCACTCTGCCACAGCACAGCTTGCTGAGCTGTTTGCAAGCGGCACCGCCAATGATTTAAGCGCTCAAACAGATTCCAGAATAACACCATCACATCCAGCTCAGTCTGTCCCACACCTAAGGGAGCAACACCCTCCCACATGCCCTCATCACCCATGGCAAAGCCAGCCAGCAAGCGTTGCTCTGCCTGCTTCCAGCTATTTGCCACACTATCATCAAGCCCCAACTCACCCCGATGCGTGCCATCAATCCCCCAACGCACATGCAAGGTCTCTAATAGGCGACGTACTTGCGCTACCGCATCTATATCAAGCGCAAAACGGCTGGCAATCTCCTCAACATCCAGCAGTGACATAATCTCCGAAAGCGTAAATCGGCTAGAGGGAAGCGCTAATAGCTGCAAAAAAGTACGAATAACCGGATGCTCATCGGCCACCGAGATATCGGACAGATTCCATGGTATAAAGGGTCGCGCATCATCCTTACTGAAGACCGCTTCAATATAAGGCGCGTAACGACTAATCTCCGGCACCATCACCAATATATCTTCCGGTTTCAACGCCTTATCTGCCGCTAATTGTTTGAGCAGCTCATCATGCAACACCTGACACTCACGCATGGCACTATGGCATACATGCAACTGCAACGATCGGTCGGCCAGCATCTCAGTATTTGCTTCCTGCTCAACGTGGAACAGATCCGCCTGCAACTGATGCAGTAATGACGGTTCCCCCCAATGCTCACTATGACAATCAAACTCCAAGGCCTGTAATGAATCATCCATCAATAGTAGATCCTGAAACACCTGGCCTTGCCGTCCCCAAGAAGCAAGCAACTCATGCCCTGACTCATAATAGACCGCTTCATCCGGACACTGCAGGCGTTTACTTGCCTGCTTTTTTTCCGAAACCAGATCCGCCCAGTAACGATTGGTCGGCGTTAGGTAAAAAAGCAGAATATCACTATGGCTCGCGACTGCTTGAATCACCTGCAATAGCAACGGTGGCAAACTGGAGATGGCAAAGAGATTAATGCGTTCTGGCACGCCAACCATCACCGGTTTTTGCAACCAGCGATCAATCAGTGCCACACGGTGAACATTTTCACCAATCTCACACAATAACTGACGCCACAACAACGCCTGCCAATCACTCTCGTTGCCACGGCTCCAGCTACGAATTAGCTCGGGTCGGTAATATTGATAACGATCAAAGAGATCCGCAATACGTTCAGATAACTGCCAGCGCTTAATCCCCTGCTTATCATCTGCCAAATAGTACTGCAAGGGGGCAAATGCTGGCTCAGTCAACATCCCTGGCAGCAATTGAAAGATCAACCAGCCCGCCTGCTCTCGCCCCAGCGGATCAGAGAGTGGCAGGTTAAGCTCTGCAGCCGTGACTAAATTCCATATCCAAGAGGCTGGAAGTGGAAACGCATTATTACAATTGATGCCTGCATGTTCAGCCAGTCGATACCCCAGCCAATGCTGCATCGGCATACTGGGAACCAAAATTGTCTCCGCTTGAAATGGATCGGCGAGCGGTTGCGCCATCAGCAAACCCGCCAGCTTCTCCATTAACAGTTCAACCTTATTGGAGCTAATTAAATGAAACGCCATAATCCCTTCCTCTCTCCCACATCCGCTTACTACTGTTGCATCCACTACCCTTCACTGACTCTTTTATCACCATGCTACGACAACAACTGAAATTTCACCCCTCTTGAAAGCAACTCACCCCATCTGAAGCCCCAAGCTTATAGTGATTTAAGGGCCGCGGAAAGAATAAATCATCCAATTCTGCTGGTCTATAAGTCCGCATTCTGCCTTGCCAAATCAGTTACATAGCCCTGCTATGCGCTTGATTTGGCGCCTTGAATCCAACAACTATCCTGCGCATAACCTGGATACTTTATTCTTTCCGTGGCCCTAAGTATGAATTGTACATCATTCCCGACTGGATCGGGAATCCACCATTGCAGAGTGTGATTGAGAACAATGGATTCCCGCTTCACACCTTCGCGGGGGCAGGCTCTTCGCGGGAAGCAAGTGGCGGCGTTCCCGCTACGCGATAGGCTTAGTTTTAGACTACCCGAACACTCAGATACCCGCCACTTGCTTCCCGAGGGTTGAATCGGGAATCCATATCAAAGGAACGCTCTGCTTGATTCTAAAATCAATGGATTCCCGCCCCACGGGAATGACGGGCGTAGTGCTTAAATTACCTTACCATGCGTAGAGGGGAGTATTATTATAGCCAAAAAGCGGGGGAATATTTAAACGCCCATTTAGGGGCTATTTCGACAGCCTAGGATTGAGGTCAAACAGCTTACTGAATAAAAAATACTATAACCGAAAGCATCTCGTAATCTTTGTCATTGCAGATGTCCCGTCTTAAAAGGGAAGCCGGTCGCATTCATAATACTGACAGATTGTTATTTTGCAATACACATCTGATGTTGCAATCTCATTGCAGAGCGGATATAAAACGCCTTATCATGAATGAGCCCTTCCCATCTGTAATTACTGTGGCAGCCTGCAGCCAATGAACTCCAACATACTTTTTCTAATTGCAGGCATTATCACCGTTGCCGCTTCCTTTATTATTTGGCGCGATGCGCTGAATCGGCGTGGCATGCCGACTCAGCAACCAAGCAATACAATCACCATGCTATTGGTCATTGCTATTGGGCTGAATATCTGGGCAACCCACCTAATGGATGCTGTCACCGTTAATGGCATCAACTTCACCTTAGCGACAGGTGTGGCAATTTCGACGCTGATTGTACAGTTGATCTATGTTGTCGGTATCATGCGCCACGGAATCCGAGGCTTAGGACTATTTCTGCTACCGGCTACGGTGATCCCACTACTACTTATTCCACTACTACCTGATGCCCATACCCCGAATTGGATTCATACCTCTTCACTATTAGAAACAGGCCATCTACTCATTTCACTAATTGCTTATGCGGTACTGACACTCGCCACACTGCATGCTTTAATGCAAATATTGCTCGATCGTGCCTTAAAGAAAAAACGCTTATCCACACTGGTTCAAGCACTCCCTTCGCTGTTTGACATTGAACGCCACATGATCGCTCAGGTTAAGGTTGCAACCGTGTTGATTGCCCTTAGTGTTTTAAGCGGCTTAAGCTGGCAGTGGATTGAATATCAGCACTTTGCCATTTTCAGTCATAAGGTACTACTCGCCCTCTTTTCACTGGGTATATTGATTCTTCTGCTCATCAAACGCCATCGCTCAGACTGGCCAACACGTATTGTGAGTCGCACCGTTATCGCGGCCTATATTCTCCTGATGCTAGCCTATTTTGGCGTCAAACTGATACAAGGATGGATAAACTGAATTCACACCATGAGTCTTGAGGCACTACCACTATCACTCGCACTAGGCATACTATTTATTCTACTACTGCTCTCCGCTTTTTTTTCCGGATCTGAAACAGCCTTGACCAGAGCACGACTGGCAGCCCTGCGAGTCAGGCGTGAGCAAGGAGACAAGGGTGCCAAAAAAGCTGAGCAGTTGATCGATAACCCCGAACGCATGCTCACAACAATCCTTCTGGGTAATAACTTTGTGAATATTGCCGCTTCGGCCCTGGCAACCTCTCTATTTATCCAGGGATTTGGCCAAACCGGTATTCTTTATGCGACAATTGCCATGACGGTAGTGGTATTAATATTTGCCGAGATTTTACCAAAAACCATTGCCGTCGCACACCCTGAAAGTATTGCCAGTAAAGTAGCTGGACCTATGCAGGCCATTGAATCCATGCTTGCTCTATTGGTCACACTACTGATGACAATTATTAAGTTACTCAAGCGTCTACTGCGCATTCCCGATACAGAAACTACACCGTTAAACAACAGTGAACTCTCTAGCATGATCGAATTAAGTGCTGAATCAGGCGTGCTGGATCAAGCTCGGGAACAGATGCTCCATAGTAGTCTGACGCTGCATGAGGTTGTGGTAAAAGCATTAATGACGCCACGCAAACAGGTACGTATGCTCAATGGCAACAAAAGTGTCGCTAGCTGTATAAAGCGGGTTACCTCCGAACCCCACTCCCGTTTTCCAGTGTTCCTCCATGAAAAAGACAATATTATTGGCATTGTCCATATTCGTAACTTGCTCAAAATTGAAGATACCAAACAGCGTTTATGCGATGCATTAATCTGGAAGGTGCCGCCCTATATTCCTGCCAATAAAAATGCTTTGGCGCAGCTATTCGACTTTCAAAGCAATCACCACCATATGGCTATTATTGTCGATGAATTTGGCGATATCGAAGGCCTACTCACACTAGAAGATATTATTGAAGAGATCGTTGGGGAGATTCACGATGAATCGGATATCACCCCCTCACTGGAGATGTGGCCACAACCTGATGGCTCCATCGTCACCGCTGCAACAGTTGCACTACATGACATCAACAGTGCCATTGATGCCGACTTACCCGAGGAAGGCGCTACGACAATCGCTGGACTCATCGTTCAGATTCTAGGCGATCAACCCGAAGGAAGACTCTGCATGACTATTGGCAATATCCGTGTTGAAGTATTGAGCGTCAGCGGAGACTGGATTCGCCGGGTTAAACTCTACCCCATTATGGAGGAAGAATAACCATCGCCTAAAACGATCAGTTAATGCCCTTGGCGGTACGTTTGATCGTACTGCAACTGCAAAGCCTGAGAGACTAAGGGCCACGGAAAGCATAAAGTATCCAGATGATGCGCAGGATAGTAGTTGGATTCAAGGCGCCAAATCAAGCGCATAAGCAAGCTCTGAATGGGCGCGATAGCCTACTGCCTTTAGTAGTAACTCTGTGGCAACGCAGAATGCGGACTTATAGACCAGCACGTGGATGATTTATTCTTTCCGCGGCCCTAAAGTCCTACCCCAAAAACCATTATGCTCATGCACTTGCAGCTTTGTTATGCAAGGGCATTCCACGCCGCCTACGGCGCCCGATCAGGTAGAGAAAACGGATCAGAGCGCCAATCGTGTTGGCGGCAAAACTTCTATCAAGGGTTTAGCAGCCACTTATGCAGCATACTTTTCACCACTTCCGACATATACGTAATCGATGCCTGAACAATAATGG
>JAUZRH010000189.1 GCA_030950555.1 Mariprofundus sp.
GCGCTTCCATGATTGCAAGTGTCGTTTTTCAGTCGCTTGTCATCACTGCACTATTCAACAACGCTTGCGCAGAAAACTGTTGAAATAGTGTTCGCCACAAAGCCACCCAGACGCCTAATAAAAACGCCCGAATCAGGTGAGCCACTTACAAAACCCATGAGCGGCGATTAACTGCCCCACTCCGGCGCATTTCTAGGCTGCGTTCAGTGTATGGAACCACCATGCCCTTCATTCCATCCTAAAAATGCGCACGAAGTGGGATTGTCACTCATCCACCCAGAGTTTTGCAAGTGGCTCTTATGTCTTTCTTTTCCTTTGCGGTGCAAAGCTCTAAAGCGATGGTACTTCACATATAAAAGCTGGAATATCGAGTTAAATAGACCCTGCTGTTCGCCTCACATGCCGTATATTAATGCCGAGTGTGGAATTATGGTCGGAGTTGTTTGCTCATGATGCGTAAAGCCCAGTTGCCAGGAGTTATTTTTTGCAGTGCATAGAGCAGTTGATGGCGCCAGCCGGGTACACAATAGCCACCACCATGATCGAGCGTAGTCAAAGAGGCTGAGATGATTTTGCTTACTTTTGTCCTGAAAAAACTGCCGGGACCTGCAGGCATACCGGAAATGTCACGAAATCCGGTAGGTGATGGACCCGGTGCAAGCGTTACCACGCGTACTTTTTCGACCAGTTCTGTGCGTAAGGCTTCGCTCCAATAAGTTAAACCCGCTTTAGCCGCAGCATAGGTGCTCATATACGGTAAAGGACTGACGCCAGCGAGTGAGGAGACGTTGATAATAAAACCTCTTTGTTTGATCAATACAGGAAGTAGTGCATGGGTGAGTTCAATAGGTGCTTTGAGATCTGTTTTGATGACATCGATTTGAGGTACGATGCCTGTTTTTTCAAAGCTTCCCCAAATGCCAAAACCAGCATTATTGATAAGTCCCGTCAATGGTGAGTGTTCAATTCCTTTGAGAAGATCATTGACGCCTGTTTTGGTGTTCAGATCGGCTAAAATTAGGCGGTGGTGAGTGGGATGATGCATTGCATTCATGGTTAGTTGTAGACGTGCCCTGTCGCGTCCATGCAGTAGTAGGCTGTAGCCGCGTGCTTCCAGTTGGCGGGCAAATTCCAAGCCAAATCCACCAGAGGCACCGGTGATTAATACGTAGCCTTTATTATCCACGGCGAATCTGCTGCATGGTACGCGTGCGGTCTTTGAATGAAGCGATTTCGGTGATGTCAAAAGAGCTTAATTGTGATAGGCACTCACGCATGCCATGGCCTACTTCGCTGGGTGAGTGCGCATCAGAGCCAAAAGCAAAAGGAATACCCAGCGCGGCGGCTCGTTTTACAATGCGTGAGTGCGGATAGATTTCTCCTACCGGCTTGCGCAGGCCGGCTGATGATATTTCAAGCGCGATATCGGCTTTTAGCACCGATTGAAGCATGCTCTCTTCGGCTTCGATAACACGGTAGGCATTCTTTGGTGGGCGTTGGCCAAATTTTTTAATGAGATCCGGGTGGCCAATAATATCAAACAGGCCGCTTTCGGCCGAGCGACCGAGTAGTTCAAAATAGGCACAGTAAGCATCTTCTATGTCCCACTGTTGCCATGTTTCAATACAGTCGGGATTATCAAAGCCCCAATCGCCGATATAGTGAACAGAGCCAATGACATAGTCCCAGTGATAGCTATCGAGCATGTTTTTTACATACACTTCTGTACCGGGATGGAAGTCGGCTTCTAACCCTATGCGGATCTCCAGTTGGCTCTTGTATGTTTCACGTACCTGCTCGACCTCGCATAGGTAGTCGGCCATTTCAGATTGGTCCATACGCCAAGCTTTATCGTAATCGTCAGGCATCGGTGAGTGGTCGGAGATACCAATCTCTTGTAGACCGATTTGAATAGCGGCATCGGCATACGCTTGGACGCAGCCTACGGCATGGTTACAGCGCGGCGTGTGCATGTGATAATCGGGAACAGGGTTAAAGGACATGGGCCAATACTAGTGTGAAAATTGAACGGCGCAATGCGATGAAACAGGCATAAAAAAATAGAGGTGCGAAAAATGTTTGACAGAGACGATAAAATAGAGAAACTTCGCCGCCTTGTCGGACGACCGCACGGTTTTCCATAAGATTTGCGCCTATAGCTCAGTTGGTAGAGTAGCGGACTTTTAATCCGTGGGCCTCTGGTTCGAGTCCAGATGGGCGCACCATATAAAGCTAGTAATAGCTTGAAAAACGAAGGGTCAGACTTAACGGTCTGGCCCTTTTTTCTTGTCGGTTGTCCATTCATGGATAACAAACCACAGCTAGAGTTTGCCTATCCGACCACGAGTGATGCAAATTGGATTGAAAGCGAACCGTTAATGGGCAACCAGTGGACAATATTATGACTTCATGGCTAAGAAGTGTTTATATCTAATGGGCTTTCGGATTAAATATCCCTCATCTTTGTCGTAGTTTCACTGCCTTTGACCGTCATTCCCGCCCCACGCCTTCGCGGGGCAGGTTTACCACGGGAATGACGGGCGTAAGATGGGGTCAGGGCTAGTTTCGCGCACGTCCACCATGGTGTAAGCTATTGTTATCATTGTTTTCCCCTCTTAAAAGGGAAGCCTTTTTTGCAAGTAGCTCTTGATGGTGCGGACTCTTTTTCGTCGCGACCCTTAGGCTAGGAGGGCGCTTATTTCACTTTGGCTTAAAGGATTGGGCAGGCGTGCTCCTAATTGAGATACTACACGTGCAGCAGCGTGTGAACCAAGGTGGCCGGCTTGCTGCCATGTTAAGCCATTGGTGATGCCGTAAAGCACGCCAGCCGCATACATGTCGCCAGCGCCCGTGGTGTCTACTGCTTCAGCGTCGACGCCCTCAATGGGAAAAACTTCGCCTTGGTGCATGATGATTGAGCCATTTTTACCTAGGGTCAGGGCAACATTGGCGCACTGTTTGTGAATGGCCTGAGCACACTCAATGGGATCTACCAAGCCAGTTAGAGCGCGTGCTTCCTCTTCATTGCAGAACAGCAGGTCAACAGGTCCCTCAATGAGTGCTTGAAACTGATCACGGCAAATATCAATCAGAAATGGGTCAGAGATAGTTAGTGCTACTTTAACGGCATGTTTTTTTGCCAATTCAATTGCCTTGAGCGCGGCGTCGCGGGTGCTTTCGCCGGCAAATAGATAACCTTCAATATAGACGTATTCAGCTTTGGCTATCTCAGTTTCAGAAATATCATCAGCAGAGAGTGACGCAGATATGCCAAGGTTAGTCAGCATGGTACGCTGCGCATCAGGTGTGATAAGCACAACGCAGCTACCTGTCTGCCCTTTATCTTGAGCTACTTCAATAGCAATGCCGAGTTTTTTCATCTCATCAAGATACTGCTCTCCATAAGCATCATTGCCCGTTTTACAGGCATAAGCTGTGCTGCCTCCCATATCGGCAATGCCGACAATGGTATTCGCCGCAGAGCCACCGGAGCAGTAGTTAACTTTATGGTCAAGCAATGCATCCAGAACTGTTTTTTGTCGCTCCTCATCAACCAAAGTCATCATACCCTTCTCAATGCCGGTGGTAGCGAGGAACGTATCCTCGCAGCGAACCTGCATATCCATGATGGCGTTTCCTACACCGTAAACATTGTATACCATGATCTTCTCCTTAATGATGATGGCGCAGGCTTACGGTCATGAACTATACCGTCAACCCTGCCTGCATTTTATCGCTGTTATTGCGTGGCGGGCCAGCACCGCTTACGCCGCTGTGGCGAAGGGGTCTGAATCGTTACATTGATAATTGAGTTGCTTCAAATTCTATGGCTTTGCACAATGCGCCAACTATTTATTGTTTTAATAGAGAGCCATGTACAAAACGCTGGGTGAATGAGTGACAATCCCACTTTGAGTGTGTTTTTAGACTGGAATGAAGGGTGTGGTGATGCCATACGCTGATTTTCTGTTTGGAAGTGCGCCAGAGTGGGGCAGTTCATCGCCGCTTATGGGTTTTTAAGTGGCTCTAAAGTTAGGAGAAAAAATGCAGCAGTTAGCTGAACGTTTAGTAAGTCATCGTTTGTTTGAATATTTTATTATAGGTGTAATTTTACTGAGTGCCATATTGATCGGCTTAGAGACATCAGAGGATATTGCTACAGGCTATAGTGAATGGATAAAGTGGGGCAATAGAACCATTCTGACCATTTTTATAATTGAGGCGATACTGAAAATGTGCGCACTGCTGCCAACGTGGCATCGCTACTTTCAAAGTGGTTGGAACCTGTTTGATTTTACCATCGTTGTTTTAGCGCTGTTACCGAGTACTGGAGAGCTGGCAATGCTGGCGCGACTGGCAAGGCTGCTACGAGTGCTGCGTTTGATTTCTGTTATTCCAGAGTTGCGCCTAATTGTAGCGACCCTGATGCGTTCTATCCCTAGTATGGGTAATATTATGCTATTAATGAGTGTGATATTCTATATTTATGCAGTGGCTGGGCAGCAGCTTTTTCATGAGCATGATCCTGTTCATTGGCGTAATATTGGTATTTCACTGCTGACGCTGTTTCGTATTGTCACTTTGGAAGATTGGACCGATGTGATGTACACTGCCATGACGTTAAATCCATATTATTGGATCTATTTTGTCTCCTTTGTGATTTTGGGGACTTTTGTGATTATTAATCTATTTATTGCGGTGGTGATTAATAATTTGGATGAAGCCAAGCAAGAACGATTGGCCGCCATGCGTCAGCCGGTTTCCCGCGATGCCCTTATGAAAGAGCTGGATCAGACCCAACTTGCCTTAGAAAAATTGCGAAAACAGTTGGGTCGCAGTGATGAGCTCTGATTGGGGGCTAGAAACCACGGCAATGCGCGTCAATATTTAGGAATGACGGGTGGATGTCTCGGCTTCCCTTTTAAGACGGGACATCTGCAATGATAAAAATTACGAGATGCTTTCGGTTATAGTATTTTTTATTCAACAAGCTGTTTGACCTCAATCCTCATGGTCTCCCGACCTAAGGGCCGCGGAAAGAATAAATCATCCACGTGCTGGTCTATAAGTCCGCATTCTGCGTTGCCA
>JAUZRH010000019.1 GCA_030950555.1 Mariprofundus sp.
TCATCCACGTGCTGGTCTATAAGTCCGCATTCTGCGTTGCCACAGAGTGACTACTAAAGGCAGTAGGCTATCGCGCCCATTCAGGGCTTGCTTATGCGCTTGATTTGGCGCCTTGAATCCAACAACTATCCTGCGCATAACCTGGATACTTTATTCTTTCCGTGGCCCTAATTGGTTATCTCGTGGGGTGCAGTTTAAGTAGTTGCGCGGCAACTTTAAGATCATCAGTGGGTTGGTTACAGTGATTATTCTCGCAGATATAAGTTGTGACTTTTTTACCAATGGGCTTCTGTCCGCGTGTAAAGGGTGCTAGTTTTTCGGTGGCTTTATCATGCCATAGCAGCACGGTATTGGGGCGATAAGCAGCCTGGATAAGCTTTAGCATTGCGACAGCACTCGGGCTTTCCCGCTCCCCGGCCAAGACCACCTCTTTTGACGGACTCTCTGCTAATAGCAGTGCTGAGAGCAGATGAAGAGATCCCAGAGGAGCTCTCTGAGCAACGGTTGAAAAATGATCTGCAATAGCGGCAGCCTCTTTTTCCAGGCTGGCATTAGCGGTTAAACGAGAGAGACGTAGCAGGTTGTGCATGGCAATGCTATTGCCTGAAGGGAGCGCACCATCAAAGCTCTGCATGGGGCGTGTTAGCAGCTTACTGTTTGCTGCTGTTTGGTAAAAACCGCCATGCTTCGACTGAAATTTTTCTAGCATGATGTTATTTAGTGCTAAAGCTTGTTGTAGCCAGTGGGCATCAAGGCTTGTTTGATATAATTCGCTAAGGCCCCAGACCATGGAGCTATAATCCTCGAGTTGACCATCAATGCCCGCTTTACCCATGCGCCAGCGGTGTAGGAGTTCTCCATTATCTTTACGCAGGTGTTGCAGGATAAAAGTGGCCGCAGCTACTGCGGCATGTGTGTAACGAGGCTGGTGCAGCACTCGCCCGCTTATTGCCAGAGCGGCAATCGTCAAGCCGTTCCAATCGGTTAATATCTTATCATCGCGAAAGGGGCGTATGCGTTGATTACGCTGGTTTAGTAATTTTGCCCGATCTTGGGCAAAGGTTTCACGATCGACGCGTGCCGGTTGGTAGAGAATATTGGCGCCGTTTTTTGCATGCTTAAGCTTAAAGTTTCCATCCTCTTGGACGCCGTAAGCTTGCATGAAAGGGGCTGCTCGCTTTCCCAGAATATGTCTTATCTCATCGCTACTCCAGAGATAGAAACGCCCCTCTTCTGCTTCTGAATCAGCATCTTCAGCGGTATAAAAACCACCTAAGGAATCATGCATATCACGCAGAAGATAGTCCGCAATATCACGCGCGGTATCAGCAAAACTACTATTTCCGCTTGCTTGATAGCCTTCGCTATAAGCCATCAGCAACATTGCTTGGTCTGAAAGCATCTTCTCAAAGTGAGGGAGAAACCATTGAGCATCGGTTGAGTAACGATGAAATCCACCACCTAGTTGATCGTGAATGCCGCCGCGCTGCATAGCGCTTAGGCTTTTTGTCACCATGGTAAGGGCTTCCGGGCGATGCTTTAACAGTCCATAACGCAGCAGAAAGAGTAGCCTGTGTGGCGAAGGGAATAGAGGGGCACCGCCAAAACCGCCGTTTTTTATATCAAAGCTTTGTGCTAGCTCGCGGTAGGCTCGATCAATTAAAGCGCCATCTATCTGAGTTGATGGTTGTATCTGCATCGCATTAGTCACTGCTAAGCTTATTGCGTCGGCCGAAGATTCAATACGCTGGCGATCCTGTTGCCACATAAGGCCCACGCGATTAGCTAATTCAATCAGGCCGATCTGCCCGAAGCGACCCTCTTTGGGTAGGTATGTGGTGGCGTAAAATGGCTTTTTATCAGAGGTTAAGAGTAAATTCAGAGGCCAGCCACCCGATCCATTCATCATTTGTGCCGCCTGCATATAGAGCGCATCGATATCCGGCCGCTCTTCGCGATCCACCTTAATAGCGATAAAATATTGATTCAATACTTTGGCCACAGCGGGGTCTTCAAATGATTCATGTTCCATCACATGGCACCAATGACAGGTGGAATAACCAATGGATAAGAATATTGGTTTATTTTGCATCCGCGCAAGGGCAAATGCCTGCTCTCCCCAAGGGAACCAATGCACGGGGTTATGGGCATGTTGCAACAGATAGGGACTAGATTCATGAATCAGTTCATTACTTAAAACTGGCTTTTCTTTGTTTAGCACGCTCTCCTCACTCCACGCTATGGGTGTCAGTAGCAGTGAGAGCAGGAGTGTTAATAAAAGAGGCAAGTTTATACTTTCGGGCGTAGGGCAAAGGAGAGCGCTTCTCCCGGTTGATCGCCTAAGCAGGTCACGGCATGCCAAACACAATGATCTAGGTCACGCTGCGGCAGTAAAAGAAGGTCGCCTGCTTGTAATATATAGCCATAACCTCGCTTACACAGATAACCGTTAAAATCAGGACAGCGATCCATTAGGGCTTCTAGCAGTTCGTGATCCGGTTCATCCATATATTCAGCTAAGGCTGCTCTATCTTGTAGCAGTGTCGACAGTGCAGTGCGCTCTTTTTCATCAGGTAGGACGGCTTGGATAGCATCATTATTGTTTGAGTCAGCCGCAAATAAGATCAGTTCATCGATTAACAGTGGTTTGGCCAAGGCGAGCCAAAAAGTGGCGCCGGTTAACTGTGCATAGACCACACCTGCATGGCCACGTTCCACATCATGATGCATTTGAGCACCGCCATTAGGGGCGTTAAAATAAACAATACGCTCCACAAAAGCGGGTTCGCCTTCCAATAGCTCGGTAAGTAGAGGTAGAAGCGATGAATCGTTTGTAATCGCGGCGGATTCGGGAAAAAGTGCATCACATAGCGTGCCTGCCCACTGCTGTTTCAGCGGATCAGCCGCGACATCTTCAAATCCTTCCATGCCAAAAGAGAAACGAAAACGCAGCGATGCATCATCATCATGAAAAGAGAGCCAGGAAGCTTTGCACCAGAGCCCCTCAGCAATGAGTTCACCCTCCTTCGACTCTGCATCAAAATAGAGCTTCTCAATTCCCTGTTTATCATGCTCCTCTGCGGAGGAGGCAAGGAGTGGCAGTTGTTGTAAACGTGATAGGTATGGCTCTGTATCGAACAAAGGCAGCAACTCTTCGGTTTCCAATAGCTGCTGCATTAAATGGTGTGATTGTTCTATTGCCGACTGAAAAGGGAGAGTGTTGATCATCGAGGGTAGTAACACGGCTTGATCCTGCTTCCAGCAAGCTAAAATAGCTGCACTGTCAGCCATGGGTAGTTGTTTATCCACCTTGACCCAACCGAGATCAAAGCCACGACGATGAATAGATTGGAATTCATCTGTTGCATCTGGTTGATGTTTCGAAAATAAAATATTCATTTGACCTTCCCCTCAACATATTGTTCGCCACTGTAACGCTGTAGAGCAAAGAGGTCATGTGTCATATTTTTACTGGCGGGTTATACTTAAATAGCCAGGAGGCTATCCGCACAGTACCACTCGATGTTTTAGTTTTTATATGCTTGAAGTGTCATCGCTTTAGAGTCATCTGATCACGTATAAGGGCCGAGGAAAGAATAAATCATCCACGTGCTGGTCTATAAGTCCGCATTCTGCGTTGCCACAGAGTGACTACTAAAGGCAGTAGGCTATCGCGCCCATTCAGGGCTTGCTTATGCGCTTGATTTGGCGCCTTGAATCCAACTTCTATCCTGCGCATAA
>JAUZRH010000190.1 GCA_030950555.1 Mariprofundus sp.
AGGCGAAGAGTTTGGCGCATAAGCAAGCCCTGAATGGGCGCGATAGGTAGTCATATTGCTTTTAAAAAGTGGCTGATTCTTTAACGCAGAAGAGGGGCTTATAGACCAGTAGAATGGGATAGTTAATTATTTCCGCGGCCCTATGTGCGACGGAGGCTGTTTTAAGATACCCTATCCAGATTCAGCCACGGCAAAGGCCATGGCGATGCCATCATCATCTGTCAATGAAATATGAATGGTAATGATCTCCAAGCTCGCTGCGATAGATGCTGCGGCACCATGCAGGGTTATCTCAGGTTTTCCAGAAGAGAGGTGTGTGGTTTCAATAAACTTTGGTGAAACACCTTGATTAAAACCCGTCCCCAGTGCTTTGGAGGCGGCTTCCTTGGCAGCAAAGAGCATGGCGAAACGTCTGGCTGGATTTCCTTTGGCCTGTGCCTGAATAATCTCTGTATCGGTGTAAACACGCCGCAAAAAACGCTCGCCAAAACGTTCCAACGAACGCTCAATACGGGCAATCACCACACGATCCACACCGATACCGACCACCGCCATTACAGCTCTCCCATCAACGAATCATCGCCGCCTTAAAATCGGCAACGGCTTGATGTAAGCCTTTAAAAATTGCATCGGCTATAATGGCATGGCCAATATTGAGGCCCGATAGTTCAGGAATAGCGACAATATCAGCCATATTATCCAGCGTCAGCCCATGACCTGCATGTACAATCATACCAAGCTCCACAGCCAGCTTTGCCCCAAGCTGCAAACGAACCAACTCGTCAGCCCGTGCTTTACCGGTAAGGTTCGCATAGTGCCCGGTATGCAGCTCAATCACCGGCGCTCCGATTGCTGCGCTCGCCCGAATTTGAGCATCGCTCGGGTCAATAAACATCGAGACCCGACAACCTGCGGCAGTCAACTGAGAGACTATTTTTTCCATTCTTTCGATATGGCCAGCCACATCAAGACCGCCCTCGGTCGTTAACTCTTGCCGCTTTTCGGGCACCAGACAGCACGCCTGCGGTTTGAGCTTCACGGCGATCGCAACCATCTCCTCTGTAGCAGCCATCTCCATATTCAGATGGATTTTTCCAGCACTCGAACGACGCGCCAGCGCTTGCATATCAGCATCATTGATATGACGACGGTCTTCACGCAGGTGCGCTGTAATACCATCAGCGCCTGCCTCCACGCATATATCAGCCGCGCCAATTGGATCTGGATAAACCGTTAAGCGTGCCTGCCGTAATGTGGCAATATGATCAATATTTACACCTAAATGCATACTAACTCCCCTTCCGTTAGGATTCTGACTGCTTCGAAAATTCCGAGCATAACTCACCAATCTTTTTCATCGAACGCGCCTCTAGTTGGCGCACACGTTCAATCGATACGCCCAACTCCTCTGACAACTCCTTCAGCGTTTGTGGCGGCTCAATCAAGTAACGGTGACGAATAATATAACTATCCCGTTTGGATAGCGCCTCCATCGCCTGCTTTAGCTGCGTTGATGTAAACCTCTGCCAATCTTTCGCTACAAGCTGCTGCTCAGGAGAGTCGCCCGGTGCAGGTAGCTCCATGAGCTGGCCATCTTCTGTCGCATCGGAATCAATAGAGTAGTCACGGCGTAAAAACGAAGCGGCAATAGTCTGAAAAGCGTCTCCCGAGACACCATATTGTTGCGCCACACCTTCAAGGCCACGCCCCTCAAGTGCTGCAATCGCATGTTCAGCATTCTGTAAACCAGCAAAAATGCGCCGCTGCAATTTATTCGTACCCATTTTCACAATGCTCCAAGAACGCAAAATAAATTCATGAATGGCGGCACGAATCCAATAACCGGCATAAGTTTTCAGACGAAAACCACGTTCAGGATCAAAGCGCTTAACCGCTTGCATCAAACCCAATGTGCCCTCCTGAATAAGATCCTCTTCAGGCAAACCAAAATGGCGATACTCGCGAGCAATCGCTGCAACCACATACAGATTGGCATTAATTAATGCATGAACCGAAGCCAAATCATGATCCGAATGCCATTTACGCGCCAGCTCATCCTCTTCAAATCGGTCTAGCTTTGGAATTCTACGCAACTCCTGGTAAAAACGATCCAGACTAGTCAGTGCCTTCAGCGTCTGTCCCTTACTCATGCCACCTCCCTTTCTTTGACCTTACGCTAGCTTTTATAGCCAAGACTTCATCAGAACAGCCCGAATATCAACAGCTGCAATCGGCCTGCTAAAAAAAGACATAGGGGTCAAGTCTTGCAATCATACATTTAGAATTCGAAGCGAGGGTCACGAAGCGAGGGTCAGGCTTTCATTATTTAATTATTGGAGGTGATGGAAGCGGGAGCGAATTGACTGGGTTAGATACCGTCTTGATAGAGCCACTTGCAAAACTCTGAGTGGATGAGTGACAATCCCACTTCGTGCGCAACTCAGGATGGAATGAAGGGCATGGTGGTTCCATACGCTGAACGCAGCCTAGAAATGCGCCGGAGTGGGGCAGTTAATCGCCGCTCATGGGTTTTGTAAGTGACTCACCTGATTCGGGCGTTTTTATTAGGCGTCTGGGTGGCTTTGTGGCGAACACTATTTCAACAGTTTTCTGCGCAAGCGTTGTTGAATAGTGCAGTGATGACAAGCGACTGAAAAACGACACTTGCAATCATGGAAGCGC
>JAUZRH010000191.1 GCA_030950555.1 Mariprofundus sp.
GAAAATGCCGTAAACTGAACCATATCGGCAAAAAGAACCGTCACCTCCTGTCGGTGACTTTTCAAATCAACATCGCCACCATCAAACAGATTATTGATGACTTCAGGGTTGAGATAACGTCCAAAAATCCCTCGCAACTTCTCTTTATGAGCCAGCTCTTGTGTCATCACATTAAACTGGGAAATTGCATCATAAACCTCATCATTGCCCGACACATGCAAACGCACCTTGTAGTCGCCTTCAGCTACTTTGCGCGCCCCCTCGGCCAGCATCTCAATGGGCTGGGAGGCGCGTCCGGACATCCAATAAGCGAGGACGGATGAACAGAGCACCACCAATAGTGCTGCTATAGAGATCTTTGAAACCAGATTCCCAGCCAGATCATCCCACTCCTGAGCAGAAAACCCCACCACTACAATAGCCAGCGGCGTATTCGCATACATCACGCTACCTTTATACCACAGGGAGTGATCAGCTAGACGGATGATCGCTTTTTCGGTCGACTTAGAGGCGATAATATCCTTGACAGAAGCCGTCGTTTTATACTTCTTCACATGCCCATCTGCATATTTAATTGCTGCACCAAGGGACGCTGGTATTTTTTCTAGAAACTTTTGCACAACCAGATCGGTTTCCACGCGGCTGCCAGACAACAGCGGCAACTTCAAACCATCCGTGAGTCGATCAACGTGCAAGGCCGCCTGCTTGGATTGGCTTTGCAACCACGCGTCCTTCTCTATATCAAGAATAATAAAAAACAGAACAACCACCGAAAGCGCCACAGACAGAGCCACCATCATCGTCCAACGCCAGCGAATAGGAATACGCAAAACTTTTTTTGACTGCTGCCGGGAATGAACCTTATGAACCACCGGAGCTTCCACACCTTCGGCCACAACTGCCGCTTTTTCAGCTTCACTCATTATATGTTTTATCTGCAGTGGAAAGGACACGTTTTCGACCACTCTCCTTTGCCTGATACATACATAGATCCGCCGCATGCAGCAACGCCTCTGAAAGCTGATCTATATTCGGACTATCCGCATCCTGCAGCGGCTCTGTTAACGCCAACAGCGCTACGCCACCGGAAAAACTTACATAAATAGCTTCATCACCACCGCCCACATGCAAAGGCGTGGTTGATATCCGCTCCAGCCACTGTTCTGCAGCGTCCTTAGCTCCGGCTAGATCTGTATGAGGTAAAAGCACTAAAAACTCTTCACCCCCCCAACGCCCTGCAGTATCGGATTCGCGCACACTCTCATTCAACACTTTAGCCATCGTCGAGAGCACCATATCGCCTGCCGAGTGCCCATAAACATCATTCACCTGTTTGAAATGATCCAAATCGATCATCACCACAGAAAAGGCATGGCCATAGCGCAAGGACTCGGACACACCTCGGTGTAGTTGCTCCATAATATAACGTCTATTATAAAGCCCCGTCAGGGCATCATGGGTTGCTTGAAAGTGTAATTCAGCTTTTGCCGCCTTCATATTCGAGATTATGCGCCAAATCAATTGGGACTCCATGCCGCCGATCATGCCACCCGCACCAATGGTTTCACAAACCACCGCTTCCAACATCTCATTATGTGTCATATTAAAAGCGACACAGGGTACAGAGGCCTTCAGCGCCTCTTCAGCATTTGCATAAATAGGAATGCCATGACTTTTCGCCAAATGTAGGCCCGGAGCACAGGGATCAATATCAACCATCGCTACAACCGTGACTAAATTCTCTTCCAGCAGCATCTCAAGAATGGCGGTACCGCCATCACCTGCACCAATAATTACGGCACGATGCGGGTCTTCCCGCAGTGTATTCATATCTGCACCAACAACATTTAAACTCAAAACATACCACCATATTAAACAGAATAACCAACAACTTTAAAAAGCAATGATATACCAACACTGCCAGCAAATGCTATGCTTCGCCAATGGAGAAAAATTATGTCTTTAAATAACAAGGAACGCAAGGCGCTTAAATCTCGCGCCCACCACCTAAAACCGGTCATCCGTGTAGGACAAAAAGGTATCACAGAGAGCCTCATTGAAGAGACCAAACTCGCATTGGATATCCATGAACTCATCAAAGTACATATCGCGGGTGAAGATCGAAAGGCTTGCCAAGAGCAGGGTAGCAAATTGGCTGAAAAAAGTGGCGCTGAAATGGTTCATCACATTGGCAAAACAAGCATCCTTTATCGTAAAAAAGAGCCATCATCATGAACAAGCAAAACTGCCAGCAGCTCCAGCATCTGCTCACCCACAACTTTCAACCGCAAGAGCTGCGTATTGAAGATGACTCCTGGAAGCATGCTGGCCATAGTGGTGTTAAAGAGCATGGCGGCGGCCACTATACGGTTCACATTGCAGCGGCAATTTTTGCCGGCAAGCGCACCGTCGAGTGCCACCGCATGATCAACACCGCACTAGCGAGCATGTTCCCTAAACAAATTCATGCTTTAAGCATTGAAATCATACCATCCCAGCCTGTCTAAGGGCCACGCAAATACACATCATCCCATTCTGCGGGTCTAAGGGCCGTGGAAAGAATAAAGTATCCAAGTTATGCGCAGGATAGTTGTTGGATTCAAGGCGCCAAATCAAGCGCATAAGCAAGCCCTGAATGGGCGCGATAGCCTACTGCCTTTAGTCGTCACTCTGTGGCAACGCAGAATGCGGACTTATAGACCAGCACGTGGATGATTTATTCTTTCCGCGGCCCTAAGGTCAAACAGTGCGTTTTTTATCCCGATGACACCTTCGAGAAGCTTGAGCGGCGTTGCCGCTATGCGATAGGGTCAGACAAACAAACCGTTTATCTTGGTTTGCCCCGTGATTTCCGCGAAGAGTCTGCCCCCGCGAAGGCGTGGGGCGGGAATGACGAGAAAAGATACTTTTCAAACTTGAATCACTATCGTAAAAAAAGGGCTCTGACCCCTTTTGTGGTCTGGCCTATTTCTTGCTCACAAAAATAAGATGGTTTTTCTCAATAACAAACGCTAAACTAGCATCTAGTAGAATGTTATCGGCAGGAATGAGTGATATGAAAATACAAAGAAATATGCCAATTAGTGGTAAATCGGTCAAAAAACAGAGTGCCAGTCGCACAGATGGTGCCTTTAAAGCCCTCTTTGATGGCGAAATATCCGAAGTAAAAGCACCCGAAGAAGAGGCTCACTCTGGCCAGCATGCAAATCAAGAACAGGCATGGAAATCCTTACAAGAGAGTATCACTATGCTTGATAAGGCCGTTGAGTGCCTAACGGCTGGCGAAGCTCCTACAGAAGAACTACTTGAAAACATTGAACAACTACGCACAACCCTGCACCAGCAACTTATACCGGGCAGCGACCAGTCACTGGCTCAAGCAGAAACACTATTGGCCGTTGAAGCAGAGCGCATTCGCTCGTTAAGGTTGTAATCGTTATGAACCAACAAGACCCTATCCAACAACTGCTTGAGGATATGGACGTTATTCGTCCCATTGTATTGGCCGCCATGCCTGACGATAAAGAGCTACGCGCCATGACTCGCCGAATGGTTGGCGAACTTGAAAAAATGCACCGAGAGCCATCAGTCTCCGCCGCCACCTATTTATGGTTGTGCCAGTTAGCTGCAAAGTTTATGGATGTAGAACATGGGGCTTTATTACGCCCGGGAGTAGATGGTAAAATCCCAGCAGCCGTACTTCAATCGATCGAATCACATAGCCAGCAGCGCCTCACCCTACTCACTACTAGCCTACAAGGTATCCCGGCTGCCAGCCAGATCCTTAATCAGTGTTGCACCCTGATTGGCCAAAAACCAACCGCTGATCCAGCCATACAAAACAAAGCCCGTCATCTCTATCGCTTACTGCAAGAAAGCGTTAAAAACAACAGTGCGCTGCGTCGTGAATTACAGCAATTAGTCGACGCCTTATCACCCTCACTAGATGCTATTGCCTCACTACTGCTTGAAGCAGGAGAAGAGTCGCCAGAACTTCAACATGTTAAATCGATCCTAGACCAAGAGCTGCCCGAAGATGCCGAGCAGGCGAAAAAGCTACTCCAAAGCGCCCGCGCTGGCATCATGAAAGCAGGCAGCAGACTTGCCAGCGCCAGCCTAAAACTGCAAACTTCTATTCAGAGCAATATCACACAACTTGCCGAAATGTCAGGAAAACTAGCGCAAGCTGAATCCGAAGCGCGCAACGACCCATTAACAGGGCTGGCCAACCGCCGCTACCTAGCTGAATTCCTCGATGCACTGGACAGCAGTGATTTTTGCTTTGTTATTTGTGACATCGATTTTTTTAAGAAGGTAAATGACACTTATGGCCACGATGCAGGCGATGCTATCCTAAGGCAGCTAGCAAAAATATTAAAAGAGAGCATTCGCAGCACAGACCTTGCCGCTCGCGTTGGCGGTGAAGAATTTTGCATTATTTTCCCAGCAACCGACACACAAACGTGCGTCCGCCTAGCTGAAGCATTACGCCAAGCGGTCTCTATCCACCCTTTCCAGACAGAAATGGGTAATATTGCTACCACTATCAGCATTGGGCTCGCCCAACACAAGGATAACCTAACGCATGCCGAAACATTTAAGGCGGCAGATAAAGCGCTCTACCTAGCCAAGAAAAATGGCCGCAATCAAGTTAAAATCGCTGACTAATCAACACGCTAATAGACTCTACCACTGAAACCTCAGCAGGATCTGGCTAAAACACGCCTTCATTGCAGGCACGCGAAAATGAGAAGAGGAAGGGCCACGGAAAGAATAAAGAGCCAATTGCAAAACTCTGGGTGGATGAGCGGCAATCCCACTTTGAGTCCATTTTTGAGGTGGAATGAGGTGCATGGTGGTTCCATGGAGCAAACAACAGCGCGGGTTGGGCCAAAGTG
>JAUZRH010000192.1 GCA_030950555.1 Mariprofundus sp.
GTCCCAAGCTGCGTAGGATAGAAGTTCGTCTTCAAGGCGAAGAGTTTGGCGCATAGCAAGGCTATGTGCCACATTCTTTAACGCAGAAGAGGGGCTTATAGACCAGTAGAATGGGATAGTTAATTATTTCCGCGGCCCTAAACTGTCCCCGGATACGCGTACAGTGACATTTTATAGATGGTTGGTTATCGTTGACTCAATGTGGATGTCTGGATGGTGGCTGAATGTTTACAAGCAGAGAGGAGCTGAATGGATGATATGCAAGCAATAACGGCTTCACCGGGTAAGCATCTGTTGATTGATTATTGGGGGGCAGTGCGCTTAAACGATGCGCTCTTTATTGAGCAGGCGATGCGCCAGGCGGCAAAGGTGTGTGGGGCGACCGTGTTGCAGGTAAACTTGCATCAGTTTGGTGATGGGGGCGGTATTACCGGGGCTGCGATGCTGGCGGAGTCGCATATTACTATTCATACATGGCCTGAGTTGGGGTTTGCCGCGTTGGATCTGTTTATGTGCGGTGCTTGTGATCCACAGTTGGCAGTAGAGCCGCTTGCCGTGCTGTTTCAGCCGACGGACGTGCGCGTGACGGCGTTTGATCGAGGTGTGCGATGAGTACACTATTGGCTAATAGACACGCCTCTCCTTTGCAATTTATTATCTTGGTGATTGCGGCATTTATCCTCTCATATATCCCTGTGCTGAGTTGGCCTTTCTCCTGGATGATGACGTTTTTTCATGAAATAAGTCACGGTATGGTGGCGCTTTTAACGGGTGGCTCGATTGTTTCGATTCGTTTGCGCTTGAATGGTTCTGGTCTCTGTACTACCACCGGAGGGATCGCTTTTATGGTCTCTTTGGCGGGTTATCTGGGAGCGGTATTATGGGGCGTGGCTATTTATCTGATGGCCGATAGATTGAACAAGCGTTTTACCGATTTGATGGCATGGTTGATGATTGTGCTGGTCACATTGGCGGCGCTCTTTTGGGGGCGTGATGTGATCACACTGTTGATTATGGGTGTGCTTATTTTTCTGTTGCTGGGTGTGATGAAGTTGCAAGCTAGCAGCATTATTAAAATAGCACTGAAATTTATCGGTGTTTTTATTCTGTTGGATGCTGTCAAGGCGCCCCTTAGTTTAATCGATGGACGTCACTATGGTGATGGTGCTAGTTTGGCTGATCTGACAGGTGTGCCAGAGCTGATTTGGGTGCTGCTCTGGTTCGGGGTAGCCTTGTATGGACTCTATTTTCTATGGGGAAGTGCCAATAGCGTGAATGACGGGCATGGTTCAGAGGTATTGTGATGAGAAAAAAAGCTGGAGTGATGAAGATGTATATGCTGACGAAATTTATTCTTATCAGCTTGCTCTTCTCGTTGGCATCCTGTTCAGATAATGCGGATGATCTGCGTATCAATGATGATATCAATCAGGTGGCGATGCAGCTTGATGACCTGACGGCTAGTTTGAATCGTGGTGTGCTTAATAATGCGGCTATTCTGAAAATATACGCCGCTAAATTGAAGGTGCAAAAACCAGCGTATGGCGCTTTAATGGATCAGTTTGCGCAACGAGCTACAGGAGATAATCCGACCATTAGCGATTTTGAGAAGCGTTTTCAGCAAGCAATAGTGGCTCCAAGAGATACGCAGAGTGAAAAGAAAGCGTTATTAATAAGCTTTAAAACACTCAAAGCTGGAACAGATAAGCAGATGTATGATGACTCGCTGCTCGACCTGATTAATACCATTGCCGACCTTTCCGATGGTCAGCTTTCACGTGTGGAGACACCGAGGCGGGCTGCTGGTGAGTTGCCAGCTAGCCAGTTGGTGGGCAATCCTCAATATGGTCATTGGCAGCAGGAGAGTGGTGGACAGAGTTTTTGGGCTTGGTATGGTCAATACGCGCTACTTAGCTCTCTGTTGGGTGGTAATCGTTATAGTTATGGTAATTGGTCGAATCATAGGGGCTGGAGTCATTACAATGATTATGGGCGTAGTCGCTACTCAAGCCCTACTCAGCGCCGCCAACACGATACCACGATGCAGAAAAATGAGCGGAATCTAAAGCAGTATGGGCGCAATAGCGGACGTACCCGTTCTTCTTATGGTTCAACGCGTAGCAATCCGGCTTACGCTTCTACTTTGAGTAGTCGTAGTATTAAAGCCGCCAAAGCGGCGCGCTATAAGAGTAGTTATGGCAGTTCCAGCCGTGGCTCTGGATCAGCTTCACGCAGTAGCACATCGAAGAATCGTCACAGTAGTAGTTATGGTAGCTCCTCACGTTCGAGCTCCTATAGCAGTCGATCCCGGTTTGGTGGAAAGTAAGGGCCACGGAAAGAATAAAGTATCCAGGTTATGCGCAGGCTAAACGTTCGGGTTCAAGGCGTCGCATCAGGCGCATAGCAAGGCTATGTGCGCGGTGTTGCAATGCATTTTAGACCAACAGGATGGGGTGATTGTTTGTTGCCGTGGCCCTGAGAGGAGAATAGAGAGATGTCTATTTTAAACTATATCAATATTGATGCTCATTACCTTCAAGTTTTATGCATCGATCTCACAACGGCGATTGTCTTGCTATTTGTGGCGCGCCAATTGTTGGGTTGGAGTCATCAGCTCTCGACCACGAATGAACGGGCCGAAAAGGATAATTCAGCCTATGGTATTTCACTGGCGGGCATATTGCTGGCTATTGCCATTATTCTGACAGGTGTGCTGAGCGGCGGTGCCAGTTACAGTTTGTTGGATGAGTTCAGTAGCGTGGCGAGTTTCGGTCTGCTGGGGCTCTGTCTGTTACTATTTGCAAACTTTGTTTTTGATAAAATATCCATGCCGAACCTCGCGATTCCAGAAGCTATTGAGCAGGGCAATATGGCGGCGGGACTGGTTAATGCAGGTAACCTGATAGCGACGGCCATTATTATCCGTGCCGTGATGATCTGGTCTGGGCTTGAAGGGCTTTTTGGTCTTATTGCAACGCTATGCGGCTTTGTGCTATCGCAGCTTGTTTTGACGCTGGTTTCAAAATATAGGATTAAGTTGTTTAATAGAAAGAATGAAACGGGTTTTCAGGATGCTATTCGCGGTGGCAATCTGGCCGTTGCATGGCGGTTTACGGGCTTTCGTTTGGGCGTGGCACTGGCCATTACGGCGGCATCAGGCTTGGTTGAACCGACGGGCGATGCACTATGGCTGCCGATGCTGCTCTGGTTGATGATTGCGGTGGTGATGTTTGCACTGATTGCTCTGCTGAGTGTGCTCACGGATAAAATTATACTGGCCCATATTGATCTGCGCAATGAAGTTGATGTACAGCAGAATATGGCGATAGGGGTAACGCAGGCTGCTATTATGATTGCGATTGGGCTGGTTGTCGCGCTGCTGATGAATTAAGAGACTGTGATGGGTCGCTCCATGGTGAGTCTATTCAGGCGTCATCCTAAAATCGTCTGTTACGATCTATCGTTGATCACGATTATGGCGGTGCTGGCAGCTTGTGGTCTGATTTATCAATATCTGCTCTCGCAGTATGCGGGCCGGGTATTGGGCATGATGGAACATGCTATTTTCACCATGATCGGGGTGATGATTGTTTCAATGGGATTGGGCGCTTTTTTGGCTAAAACAGTGCGTTGTGCCTACAGTGGCTTTGCATGGCTGGAGGCATTGATCGCTTTTTTTGGTAGCAGTGGAATTCTGCTGATTGGTGCGATGTTTGCATTCGGATTTACTTTTCCGCAGTTAATTGGCGATAATTTTAATCTACCACCGGATCTGGTGCCAACAGGTAATTTTATTGCCATAATACAGCAAATGATAGCGGTAGTTCCCTATGTGATCGGTTTTGTGATCGGCTTATTGATCGGTATGGAGATACCTTTTATTGCGCGAGTTAGGGAGGAGCTTTACGGCGAACATCTGGCGCATAATGTGGGCACTATTTATGGGGCGGATTATATAGGGGCGGGTATTGGCGCGGCCATTTTTATCACCTTTATGCTGAACCAACCACCAGAAGAGGGGGCGATCTATACAGCTGCTGTCAATCTGCTGGCGGGATTTACTTTTTTGCTGATGTTTAGAAAACGTATTCGTTGGGTGAAGTTGCTACTAGTACTTCATCTGCTGCTCGTTCTGCTGCTCTTTTTTCTCTATCAGCACAGTGCTGGTTGGAATCATACTTTTGAGGAAGCTCTCTATAAGGATAGCGTGATCTATAGTCAGGATACCCCTTTTCAACATATTACCCTGACCAAACGCGTTATTTCATCGAAGTATGAGCCGGTGTATGCGCTTTACCTGAATGGTCGAACGCAGTTTAATAGCAGTGATGAGAAAATTTATCACAATATGCTGGTGCATCCGGCGCTGTTGGCATCGGCGCGCCATAACAATATTCTGCTGATTGGTGGCGGTGACGGGCTGGCACTACGGGAAATTCTAAAGTGGCATCCGCAAAAGGTTACGGTGTTGGAGTTGGATCGCGAGATGGTGCGACTTTTTTCCGAGCCTGTGATGGTGCATGGTAAACAGGTGAATGGGCCGCTTCTGGCTCTTAACAAACAGGCATTTTCAGACCCGAGAGTAAATATAATATTTGGTGATGCTTATAATAGTGTGGATCCTTTGATTGGTGAGGGCGTGAGATATGATGCTATTATTGTTGATCTGCCAGACCCCAGTAATCCCAATCTGAATAAGCTCTATAGCACCTCCTATTACCATAAGTTACGCTATCTGCTGGCAGGTGATGGTGCGATTGTCATTCAATCCACTTCACCCTATCATGCGAAAGAGGCGTTTCTGACTGTTGGCGTGAGTTTAAAGGCATCAGGCTTTAAGCATGTCAGTCGCTATCATCAGAATGTCCCGAGTTTTGGTGAATGGGGCTGGACCATTGCCACGACGCATGGCCTTACGGCGGAGGGGCGTATTGGGCAAACGGATGATAAGCTGCCCGCAGGGAGCTGGGCAAGTAGGGCGCTGATCCTCGGATCGTTTCATTTCGGCAATGGTTTTTTTCTGCTTGAAAAAGATATTAAACCCAACTATATTGGTACAGAAACCATGTATCGACTGCATCAGCAAGCTTGGATGCGCGAGCAGGGGTTGGTTGAGAAAAAAAGAACGCAGTGACATAATATGTCTTGACATATTATGTCTTATGTGGAAAATACGCACAACAGAGGAGAGAGTAGATATGTTAGAGATGAATGGTGTTTGTAAATCGCTTGAGAAGTATGAAGATGATCAAGGTTTAAACTTCGATGTTCAGCAGCTTCCTGGTGAGATAGCGACCCTATCGGTTGTTGTGAATGGCGTTGAAGAGTTGCCTATCTATATCTCATCGACGGATGAGGAGGTGCTGACGGTGTGTCATCTCTTTGATATCAATGAGGTAAAGCCGGAGCTGGAAGCAGAGATGAACCGGGCGATGCTGACAATGAATGTACCCATGCCTCTCTCTTCATTTGGTATTGTGGGTAGTCAGTATGTGGTGTTTGGTGCGCTATCGGCAAGCTCAGATATCGACGAGTTGGTTCATGAGCTAATCACCCTGAGTGCCAATAGTGTTGATGCCATTGAAGCGCTTTCAGATTATCTGAAATAATAGAAGCTATTGAGCATCACCAATAGTCGAGAGTACCGCGTTATAAAAAGCGCTGAATCGTTATAAATAAGAGAATAGGAGCTTTAATATGGGTCAAAATATTTTTCAGAAATTGGTTACATTGGTGCGCGGTGGCGCAACGAAGGCGGGCGAGGCGATTATTGATGCCAATGCCATCACTATTTTTGAGCAGGAGATTAAGGATGGTCAATCCAATCTCGATAAAGCTAAAAAAGACCTGACACTGGTCATGGCAAAATCGATGGAAGCGGGGCGTAAAATCAGTGGCCTGAAAGAAAATATCGCCAAGCATGAAGGCTATGTGGAGAAAGCACTCGGCAAGGGTGATGAAGCGTTGGCACTAGAGGTAGCAGGAAAAATTGCTGAATTTGAGGGTGAGTTGCAGATTCAGGAAGGGGCAAAAGCGCAATTTGATACCCATATCAAACGTTTAAAATCGCAGATCAAAGATACGCAACAGGGTTTGGATAAAATGACGCGTGAGCTGACCATGGTAAAAACTACGGATAGTGTGCAGAAGGCCTCACAGGCGATCTCTCAAAATTATGCCAATAGTGGCTCTAAAGCATTGAGTGCGAAAGAGTCGTTGAATCGGATCAAAGCGCGTCAGCAGGAGACCGAAGATCGCTTGGCGGCGGGTGAAGTGTTGCGTGCCGAGTTTGAAGGTGAGTCACTTGAGGATAAGCTGCGTGAGAGTGGTATTGTCGAAGATAATAGTGGGGCCGGCAGTGTGCTTGATCGCATTAAAGCAAAACAGAATCAGTCGAACTAATGGGCTGGTTTAAGAATCTTTTTGGCAAAGGTGAAGGCGAGCCGCGTGAGCCGCGCTCGCTGAATCATCCTGGCGCGTTGGATGTGGGGGATATTATTAAAATGTCCTTCCTAGATCAAACTGATTTGAGCAATAAGCGGCTCGAAGTTCAAGCTGTAAATAGCTACGACTTTGGTGCTGATCCAGAGATATCCTTTACCTTAAAGGGCGAGTCGGGGGAACTTTTTTTTCTCACACTATGCCGCGATAACGGTGAGGAGAAACTCAGTTTTTCTAAGATGATGAAGCGTTCACAAGTGATAAAGCTCTTTGACGAACATGCCTTTGGGCAACTCTTTAATGAGGGGGCTGACACGCACTTGGAACGTCAGTCGATTCCAGCCGGTTTTGAAGAGTGGACAGCATCTCACTATGTTGAAGAAGAGGATTGTCTGAAGGGTTATTACTATAAGGGCGATTATCGGGAACAGCCATTTCCCCGCTTTGAAGATGAATCTGCGGGCATCGAATATTATCTGCTAGAAGATCCGGACAAAGCTTTTGCCATTGAGGTTGAAGTATATGCTTCGGGTGAGACGGAAGTTTCCGCCACTCTCTACCTTGGCCTCTCGGCCATTGAAGAGATGTGGCCGGCGCAATAGCTTGAATTCGCTAGAGGCAGGGATGGTAAAACAACTGCCGGAAGCCTGGCAAAAAAATAAACCTGCTATTAAGGCTATTCAAGTTGCTTTCGATCTGGATGAGGAGATTGGCCAAGCTATTAAATTAGCCGCAGTAAAGAGCGGCTTGTCTCCTTCGGCTCAGATTCGAAAGATATTGGGTCTCTCCTATTCGATACCCAAACGACCACGTTTAACCACATCGCTAAATGATGAAGACTATATACTCTTGGGTGAACGCTTTGCGATTGCCCCAACAGACAAAATCGCTATCCGCAGCCGAATTATAGCGCTCCTCGCAGAGGAAGTGAGTGATTTGTGAATCATTTATACTCTTGAGCCACTTGCAAAACCCATGAACGACGATTGATTTACTCTCTCTGGCGCATTCTCTGGCTGCGTTAAAGGCGATTGAAGTATCATCGTTTTAGAGTCTATCACCGCAGAAGAGTAAGCAGTGCTGTCTCGCGGCGCGATTGGGTTAGCCAAACAAACCGTTTCTCTTGATTTGGCCCGTCATTCCCGACTAAACCTTCGGAAATGACGGTCAACTGCAGTGAAATAACGGCAAGAGCAGGCAGTCTCTGACTCGTTAGGCCGTAAGGGTCACGGAAATCATAAAGTGTCCCAAGCTGCGTAGGATAGAAGTTCGTCTTCAAGGCGAAGAGTTTGGCGCATAGCAAGGCTCTGTGCCACATTCTTTTACGCAGAAGAGGGGCTTATAGACCAGTAGAATGGGATAGTTAGTTATTTCGGCGGCCCTCACAGCGCGACATCAAATGTTTCTTTGGAAATATCTATCCCAAGCTTATTATTTTCCATAATGTCTCTAATGTGTATCGCTTATGTCCTCACCAACCTTGCATATGCAGGCTCTCGCTTTTGGCGGGCCTAAGATACCGTCCGGTGTATTGAACAAAACTAGACAGGGGTACTAAGGGCCGCGGAAAGAATAAATCATCCAATTCTGCTGGTCTATAAGTCCGCATTCTGCGTTGCCAAATCAGTTACATAGCCCTGCTATGCGCTTGATTTGGCGCCTTGAATCCAAACTTCTATCCTGCGCATAACCT
>JAUZRH010000193.1 GCA_030950555.1 Mariprofundus sp.
AGGGCCGCGGAAAGAATAAATCATCCACGTGCTGGTCTATAAGTCCGCATTCTGCGTTGCCACAGAGTTACGACTAAAGGCAGTAGGCTATCGCGCCCATTCAGGGCTTGCTTATGCGCTTGATTTGGCGCCTTGAATCCAACAACTATCCGGAGCTTAACCTGGATACTTTATGCTTTCCGTGGCCCTTAGTTTCTGCTCGGCACTTTGCTGTTAAAACGAGTAGGGACTAACGTGCCAACGCCTCTTGCTCGCAACAAATTGGAAGAGGTGTTTTAGCTACTTTCTTTAAGCCGATCAGCCAACCACATTTTTATAATAGCCTGACGTGAGACGCCAACTCTATTGGCCTCCTCATCAAGTTGCTGAATCATCCAGATTGGCAGGTCAATCGAAATGCTTTTTTGTTCCAATTCAACTTCTTGCTGACGAGTTGAAGTTGGTCGTGTGCAAATTACATTCTCATCTTCAAATACTTGATCCGCAGAAATAATTTGCCCGATAGGTTTCGTTTGGTGTTTTTGTGCGCTATTTTCAAACATAGTGTTCAATGTATGTGCAAAAAGTGATAGGTCAAGGCTCAATGTTCCACTCTACGGATCTGCATACCAATACAGCACAATTTGGGTTTCTCTTTTAAGACGAAACACCTGCAATTACAAATACTACGTGATGCTTTCGGTTATAGTGTTTTTTGGCTCATTTAAATTCTAAGTGGGCAGTCCGAAAAACCAACGCAATCCCGCTTTCCTGTGTGATGGTCTTTATTCTCGAATAAGCTCCTAATTTTTAATGGCTCTGGGCGTGGGACTTTAGTCCCGCAAGACTGTGGCGCTGTTATGCGACTAAAATTGCTTTCCCAAAATAATAAGATGGGGGATCAGGGCTTGTTCCGTGTACCGCCACCATGACGCAACCTGTTGTAATCATTGTTGCCCCTCTTAAAAGGGAAGCCTGATTTACTATAGTGATGGAGAAAAGTGCTTGGCGGTATTATGCTTCGCGCCGCGTACGCTATTTAAACAAAAGAAATAAATCATTGCCTCCCATTGAGATTATTTTGTCTGCTTTGTTGTGTGAGAAGATAAGGGTTGTAGGCAGGAAAGGAAAAAAGGCGGATAAGATGGATATAGATGTCAAAAAAGTAGCGATGCTGGCTCGCATCCGACTGACCGATAGTGAGGCTGATGAGCTGGGACCACAGTTGGGCTCTATTCTCGGTTATATTGAGAAGCTTTCTGAAGTAAATACTGACGGTGTCATGCCCACGGCGCACCCCCATGATGCAGCTATGCCGCTGCGAGCCAATATTGTTACCAATAGTAATCGTCGGGAAGCACTGCAAGCAGTTGCTCCAAATGTGCTTTCCGGCCTCTATGTGGTGCCCAAGGTGATTGAGTGATGTCACTGGTAAGCCCTTTGAATCATACTACAATTTATAATTATGGAGTAGCAAATGCCATTTAGTACCCTGTCTGACATTCAAAGCCGCCTGAATGGTGGTGAAATAACTGCGGTTGAAGTGGCACAGCTCTACCTTGATCGTATTGAAGCCCATAATGAGAGTCTGAATGCTTTTGTTTATATGGATAGAGCGCATGTGATAGCACAGGCAGAAGCTTCTGATGCTTACCGCGCCCAGCATGAACCACGTCTTCTCGAAGGCTTGCCTATTGCAGTCAAGGATATTTTCTGTACTCAGGATGGTCCCACACGCTGCTGCTCCAGTATTCTGGAAGGTTTTGACGCTCCCTATGATGCGCATGTCATTACTCGTTTGAAAGAGGCGGGTGCTGTCTTGGTGGGTAAAACCAATATGGATGAGTTTGCCATGGGTTCCTCAACGGAAACTTCGGCTTTTGGTGTTTGCCGTAATCCTTGGGATGTCAGTCGTATTCCCGGTGGTTCATCGGGTGGCTCAGCCAGTGCCGTCGCTGCTGCGCTCACACCGGCAGCACTGGGCACGGATACGGGTGGTTCGATTCGTCAGCCCGCTTCTCTTTGTGGTATTACAGGCTTAAAGCCTACATACGGTCGTGTATCACGACGTGGTATTATTGCTTTTGCTTCATCATTGGATCAAGCCGGTCCAATGACTCGTAGTGTGCGAGATGCGGCAATGCTGACCGAGGCGATGGTGGGCCATGATGCCGGTGATGCTACTTCGGTTGCTGATGCGCCAATCGTAAGCTGGCTGGCGGCGTGTGATAAAACAGATATGAAAGGGCTGAAAATTGGCAAGCCAAAAGAGTATTTTGTCGATGGTATGGATGCCGGTGTGCGTGCGGAAGTAGAGGCGGCACTGAAGCAGTGTGAAGCACTGGGTGCTGAAATTGTGGATATCTCTCTGCCCCATACTGAATATGCTGTTGCAGCTTATTATGTGATTGCGCCATCCGAGGCTTCGGCCAATCTGTCGCGTTATGACGGGGTGCGTTTTGGCCATCGTTGTGATGCACCGGATGATCTTCTTGATATGTATACACGCAGTCGTGATGAAGGTTTTGGCACTGAAGTTAAACGCCGTATTCTAACCGGGGCTTACGCGCTCTCCTCTGGCTATTACGATGCTTATTATCTAAAAGCACAAAAAGTACGTACCTTGATTCAGCAAGATTTTATGCAAGCCTTTGAACAGGTGGATATTATTGCAACACCAACCAGCCCTGTTACCGCTTTTCAGGTGGGCGAAAAAACAGATGATCCGCTGACCATGTATCTCTCTGATATTTTCACTCTTGCGGTGAATCTGGCCGGCCTTCCCGGTCTTTCTCAGCCTTGTGGCATGACGGCTGGTCTGCCGGTGGGACTGCAGTGGATTGCACCTGCTTGGCGTGAGGATCTGCTGCTAAATGCCGCCTCCGCTTATGAATCAGCGACTGCATGGAGTGATTTAGCACCAGAAGCCTTTGCAGTAAAAGGGGATAAAGTATGAGCTGGGAAGTAGTCATCGGACTGGAAGTCCATACACAGATTAATACAGCTACCAAAGCCTTTTGTGGCTGTTCTACGGCGTTTGGTTCTGAGCCAAATAGTCAAACCTGCCCAGTCTGTCTTGGTATGCCGGGTCAACTGCCGGTACTCAATGGACTGGCCGTGGATAAAAGCATCCTGACTGGTCTGGCGATTAATGCTGATATTAACCTTGAATCAAAATTTGATCGTAAAAATTATTTTTACCCGGATCTGCCAAAAGGGTATCAGATCACCCAGTTTACCGTGCCTCTGGTAGAAAATGGTTATCTGGATATTCCAACTAAAAGCGGTGAAGAGAAGCGTATAGGTATTACCCGAATTCATATGGAAGAGGATGCAGGAAAATCGATGCATGAGGGGTTGGATGGGGTCTCTCATATTGATCTGAACCGTTCTGGCGTACCCTTGATGGAGATCGTTTCTGAGCCGGATATGCGCTCAGCAGATGAGGCCATTGCTTATTTAAAGCAGTTGCACCAGTTAATTCTGTTTCTCGATGTGTCAGGCGCCAATATGGAGATGGGGCAGTTTCGCTGTGATGCCAATGTCTCTGTCCATCGTCCTGGTACTCCTTTTGGAACTCGTGCTGAGCTGAAAAACTTGAACTCGTTCCGTTTTATTAAGCAGGCCATTGAATATGAAGTAAATCGTCAGATTGAATTGATAGAAGATGGTGGTGAAGTGGTGCAGGAGACACGCCTTTATGATTCTGTATTGGGCGAGTCCCGCTCAATGCGTAGTAAAGAAGAGGCGCATGACTATCGCTATTTTCCTGAACCGGATCTACCACCGTTGCGTGTCTATCAGCAGCAAGTGGATACAATTCGAGCGGGTATGCCTGAGCTGCCTGGTCAGTTACGTCGCCGCTTTGAAACGGAATATGGCCTCTCCCCCTATGATGCCGATGTGCTAACACAGACACGTGCTTTGGCTGGTTGGTATGAGGCACTGGTCGCAGCTCATGCATCTGATCCAAAACGCTGTGCGAATTGGTTGGCCAATGAGCTGTTGGGGCGCTTAAAAGAGCTGGGTAAAGATATTGAAGCGTCACCGGTATCAGCCCATCGTCTGGCGGGTCTACTAGATCGCATTGCTGACAGTACGATTTCAGGGAAAATCGCTAAAGATGTGCTTGATGCGATGCTGGAATGCAGTGACGATGCTGATGCTATTATAGAAGCCAAAGGACTCAAGCAGGTGAGTGATTCGGGCGCGATTGATGCTATTATCGAATCCGTGATGGCTGCAAATCCAGATCAGCTAGCCGGCTATAGAGCGGGTAAGGATAAATTAATGGGCTTCTTTGTCGGCCAAGTGATGAAAGCATCCCGTGGTCAGGCAAATCCGGGTATGGTAAATGCCCGTTTGGGAGTGTTGCTTAAGGGCTAATAATGCTTGCTAAAGGTTTGATATCATGAATAAGCGCCTGATTGCAGTCGCTGTAGCGTTGCTGTTTTTGTTGTTGTGGTGGCGCTTGGATGTTGAAACGCTGCATCGAGCAGTGCAGATGCAGATCAGTCAGTTGAGTGGCTCCAAGTTGCAAACGGGTAAGGTGAGTATCAGTTTGATACATGGTATTGGCCTGCGTCTGGATCAAGTGCTGTTTACAGCCCCAGGTCTTTCGATGCAGGCTAAACATGTCAATATCAGTATTCATTTATTGCCGCTGTGCTTGGGTAAGGTTGAGATGGGCACGCTCGATATTCATGATGCGCAGGTAAAACTGGATGGAAGTGGGCTTGCTGATGTGGCAAGTTCATTTTCTTCATTGCCTTTTGAACGAATACATTTTAATCGTAGTGCGATTGTTGATGCTCATGCAGTACCTCAACTGGAAAATCTACAGCTTGATGTGAGAAATATTGGTTCTGATCGTGAATCATTGTGGGAGATATCGGCTCGTCAGGGTGGTTATGCCTTGCAGGGAAACGGCGAGTTAGCTTTCCGTGCCGGCACGGTGATGTCGGGCTTTGGGAAGCTGAAATTGAAATCAATTCCTGCCTCACTGCTGATGGGCATCGCTCCATCTATATTGAATGATTGGCTTAGCGATCAGCAGTACCGGCTGACGGGTGTTTTGACGCTAGATATTACACGCTTTCATGGCTGGTCTCTATTTGGTGAAGTGGAAGCACTCAATAGTGTTAAGGAAAGTAGTGCTGCTAGACCCATTCGCTTGCGGGGTAAAGTGAGTCAAACTGAGGCGGGTGCGTTGGTTTGGCACGATAGTTTTATTCATCTACAGGATAAAGCGGTTATCGCTTTGGATGGTCACTGTCTGCAGGGACAATGTGAGACCAAATTGAATGCTGTGCATACACCCGTAGACGCTTGGTTGAAACTGGTTACGAATCAGTCGATCTCATCACTTGATTTAATGGGAACGACCAAACTTGCGGCTATATTACGCTGGCAAAGCTCAAAATGGAGCGCTAGCGGTGAAGTTGATTTAAGTAATCTATCCTATCATTCAGGAACAGATGCCAAAAAGATCCCCGATCTGATATTCTCTACAGACAATCTTGGTGGAGATGCTGGGTTGTGGCGAGGTGACGGCAAGCTGCTATTTCCCCAGTTAAAGGGTGAGCTTCAATTGCATGCAGAATCTAATGCTGATACGAGTCGGAGCGACGTTAAAAAAACGGTAAAAATAAGCAGTAGAAAAATTCAGAAAGCGAAGCTTTGGCGGCTTAAAATTAACTCTAAACAGATGGTCGATGGAGTGTGGCAACCCCTGGCGAATGTGCTATTATCAAGTATGCATTTAAGCCCCGCTGTGATGGGAAGCGGAGCGATGCAGGCTGACTTGCAGTTTCAACAGCAGGCAGAACACGCCTTGATGAAATTGGCTTTTAATGCTGATGAAGTAGCGATGCAATATGGAAAAGCGTGGGGGAAACCCGCGGGTTTAGCTGCGCATTGCCATGTGATTCTGGGTTGGTCCTCGCATATTACTCAGCCAGATAGTATGCAACTCGATGATTGTCTGATTGGCTCCTCACAGTTGAAGCACTTTGATTATAAACAGGGGAAAAAGCGCAATAGGGCAACGATGCACGGCTTGCAATTAGATTTAAACCATGTCGGTGAACAGAAGCTTGTTGTCCCTGCTGCTTTACAGTCCTGGCGAGGTCGTCTTGAAGGTGAAGGCTCGTTGGCTTGGCAGCATGATAGTGGGCGATGGGTGGATGCTGATGGTGAGTGGAATTTCCAGCAGTTTGGTATGGCGGGCTGGCACATTAGTGGCAATCTGAAAGCTGAAAAGGGGGTTGCTCGCAGTCATCATTTACATCTAAATGGCCGGCTTGGTGAGGTTGAGTTGAAAGGCGATTTTCGTATTCCGACGCATCGTGGTTGGGTGGATGTGATGACCGGTCACCTGGATTGGACAACGATTCCACGTCTTCCTGCACTGTGGTCTGATTTGCGCTTGAATGGAAAAATGTATCAGATGCATATGAAAGTGGCAGGTTATCAGTGGCAGGATATTGTCGCGGATTATCGTCTAAAGCAGGATCAGCTGACGTTGAAAAATGCGAGGGTAGGTTTTGCTGGAGGTGAACTGGAAACGGAAAGTTTAGAGCTAGAGTTGCTCGCTGGTCGCATACACGTTGATGGGAAAATCAAGGCGAGAAATTTGAAATTAGAAAATATGCCATGGGTTCAGACGTGGTTACAGGCCGACTTGTCTGGAGAAATGGTGGCAAATGTAGAACTTAAAGGGACCTTTCCTATAATTGATTTAGCTGAGTGGCGGCGCAGTAATGGCGCGATTACCATCTACAGTGGTTCGTGGTTACCTCATTTAAAGTTACAAGCTTCATCGTTACTATTAACTGAACCAAGTGATACTGTTGTGAAGTTGCAGCCCAATGAGTTCAGGCGTTTGAACTTCAAGTTTAAAGCCCATGAACAACATGCCACCGTTACAGCTATTCATTTAACCAGCCATGATAAGCGCTACAGGGGTGATCTGACGGTTGCGCTTGATGGTGCGATAAGCGGTGCTCTACAAGGTAAACAAGCATATAAAATAAGCGGTGTTTGGCCACAACCAGAGTGGCAAGAATAAACAGCTAACTTTCTTTATAGTGATTCAAGCTTGTACTGTCTTTTCTCGTCATTCCCGAAGGTTTAATCGGGAATCCACTTCAAACAAACGCTCTGTTATGCATTCCCACGCAGGAGCGTGGGAACGAGGATGGATTTCCGCCCCACGCCTTCGCGGGGTCAGGTTCTTCACGGGCATGACGGGCGTAATGTTTAAGTCACGAGACGATGTGTACAGGGGCGTATAGTTACAGCCAAAATTGGAAAATATGTATGCTGGTTTAAACGCTATAACTGCTGTCATATTACTGTCATTTGACAAGTGGAGGAAAAAAATCATGCTCTCCAAATGTTGTGTCTAAGAGGCTTTTCGAGAATGGTAAGCCTACTGCGTAAAATCGAAGGTTGGCCGGATTTCCACCCCATTATTGTTTTGAGGCTCTGCTGTTTGTCTCAGATGTGATGAAAATCCAATTTCATCCCGCTTTCATTTGCTACGGTCTCTATTCTCGGGCAGTCCCCTAGAGGCTCTAAGTTCATAATAAATAATTTATATATTGGGGCGTAAATTGGAAAAAATTAAAGAAAATATATTATCTGCAAGCTTGCAGGCGTTAAAACTGCTTATTATCAGGTTTTTCACGATTCCTTTTACAATTTGGACAGGCTCTTTAGTTAGGCTTGCAGAGCAATGGAAAGAGACTCCCTCTACAGATGAGGTTGCAACTGAATTTCCAATATTTGACTGGTTTAAATCAGCTTGGGATGCAGTGATTCTTTTATTATGGCCTATTGGTGTGATTGCCTTTGTGTTCTCCTTTTTATCAGGTATATTTTCTTCATACATCCCTTTTGGAGCGGGATTAGCTACGGCATTTGGGTGTTTGATAGGTTTCTATTTCGCACCGATTTCAGCTTCGCTGATGAAGGAGATGCTGGTTCTTTTTCTTTCTATGGCGCAGAGCTTGGAAAAGATAGCAGCTCATCAAGGGTTAGATCAGAAAGGGTTAGACCACAAAGAGACGGAAATAGATCAGAAATAGATTACCAATCAGTACAGTTTTTGTCCTTTTGCAGCTTAGGCTGCGTCAATATTTTGCAGGGTGATGTAGGGAGTTAATTCTCTCTGCATGAAGTAGCAAACAGGGGTCGTTATGCGGCCCTTGTTTTTTTGTTGGAAAAAAATGGAGGGTTCTTCTTTGAAAAATATAATTTTTTCGTTGTTTGTTTTAAGTCTATTGGCTGGATGTGGAATGTCGCAGGGTGATGCTGTGATTGCCTTGCCAAATGATAGTCCCATCAGATCCGGTATAGATGGCTACGGTAAATATAAAGAAATCACGGGTACGTTTGAGAAAAAAGTGGACGGTAAGGTGATTGTTACTGCTGCTGATGGAAGATTTCACTACTACGACCCTTCGGAAGTGTTTATGGCAGACGATGAGAGTGCTCAGCAGCTATCGCTAGCACGGGGTGATTTTTTTCTAGCGATGGATAAGAACGACAATGACCTGAATAATACGCCGTTTGTCGAGATTCTTCAAAACAAAGCAGCGCAGGCAAAGCTGAATGACTGGGTGGAATATTTGGATCTTGTGCCTGATCTTCTGGCGTTGAAAGAACAGTTTCCAAGCAGTGGGGAGCCTGTGCCTGTCAAGCTCATAGGAGCATGGGGTGATGCATTTGATTCGTTGGATGATCTAGAAGATGAAATTGCAAATTTAAGTGCGCCGAATAAGGGAAGTAGGGTTTTTTCTAATCTTATCGATAAGGCGATGCCTAATTCTGTTAACGCAGCAATCGATAGCTGGATAAGAGGTTATCCAGCCTATGAGTCGTTTGTTCGAAATGGTGGTCGTAATATGAGTGGCTTGCCAGAGCTGGCCTTGTTACCAGAAGTTGTGAAATCTGCATTTAAATTTGTACCATTAAGTGTGAAAGAGAAAGAGCATGAGGCGTTATTAACGGGTTTGAAATTGACCGACGCTGCACTGGAAAAAGTTCATAAAAGTAGTGTGGATAAGATTATCTCATCAACGATGGTTGCTTCGATTCAGTTTGCAAAAGAGTCAAATGATCAGCAACTTTCGGGTCTGCAATTGGCTCAATTTTTGGTTGATAACGTGGGATACCCTAAACAGGCGTTGGCGCATTTTTATGATAAAGAGTCATGGGGCGATTTGCTTGCTAGTGTGAAAGAGCAAGACGCATGGAGTATGGCCTTTCTTGCCGACGGCTGGTCTGGAAAGATAGAGCTGGAACAGAACCATCAGAAGTTCAGAGCCAGGCATATTGAACTGCTCTTTACTTTTGAAGGCTCGTTATTAAAACCTATAGCAATCCTCTTGGAAAAACAACGTCGAACCGTTCGAGCTGCTCTTTCAAAGCGTGGCAAGGGTGTTCAAATTGATAGCAATAGCCAGAATGACTGGAGCTTGAAGGCTGTTTTTAATGAAGCAGGTAAACTCATGATTTCGGGTGATTCTTTTCCAGGCTTCCGTAATAAGCTGGATGTGAGTGGCGAGCTGGACTCTTTGGCTGAAATTAAACGTTTGGAAGCTGAGAGACAGGCAAAAGTCGATCATATTCAAGCCGTGTTGAAAAGTGAATCGTGGTATGGTGTGAGATTTGCCAAGAAACGAACGCATTGGCTACCTGAAACCAATTTGATCGAATGGGATTTTAGTAAAAATATTTTTGCTATTCAGGGGTTATCTTCGGCTCGTGGGACGCTTGCTAGTGCCAGTTTTAAATTTGATGTTGATGGCGAGGGTCATGGTGTTGTTAAGAATATAAAACCAACTGAAAGGAGACATTGGCAGGGCGGATATAAATGGGCATTTTCTCTGGATGAGGCAACACATATTTTAACAGCAACGATGCATCGTACGCGGAGAAATCCTGAGTGGAAGGTCGTATTTGTGACAAAAAGTGTTTATATGAATCGCTTACACTCTTTATCGAAAGTTGCTCAAGGGTCATGGTTGCGAGCGGGTATAAATAGAGATGGGGAGCTATCTGCAAAGGGAACGGCTTCAGTGGTATTACACGATGGGGCTATTGAAGCGAATGTGTTGAAACTGAATGGTGATCTAATCTACAAAAACAATAATATCCATGTGAAATATATCATGGTTCCAGCAATGGAGCAGGGAGCCGTTCTCTCAACATGGTCGATAGCCAAAAATAGGTATCATTTTAAAAATGATATTGCCTATTCACAGGAGCCTATGGAAAAAAATGCACTATTCCAGGATTGGAAAACACGCAAGGGCTATAAGAAGCTATCGGGTGATGCGCTTGATCCAACCCTTGCAAAAGCAGCGCTTGAACCACAGCTGTAAGCGTGGCATTGCGATTCGATAGCGGTTCGATAGCGTGCGAATTCTATTTACAACTTATGGGAGTGATTCATGTCTGAAGCTGTTCATCATCATCTGATTATCCTTGGTTCCGGCCCATCCGGTTATACCGCGGCCATTTATGCGGCCCGTGCCAATCTGAAACCTGTTTTGATTCAGGGTGAGCAGGTAGGTGGGCAGTTGACCACGACGACGGATGTGGATAACTATCCGGGCTATAAGGATGGTGTGCAGGGCCCAGAAATGATGGAAGATTTTAAAGCGCTGGCAGAGCGCTTTGGTCCTGAGATGATTTGGGATCATATCAATGAAGCGGATTTGACCAAACGCCCCTTTGTTCTGAAAGGGGATGATGGCCATTATAGTTGTGATGCATTGATCATCGCCACAGGTGCCTCAGCTAAATATATCGGCCTAGCAAGTGAGGAAACTTTCGCTGGGCGTGGTGTTTCAGCTTGTGCAACGTGTGATGGTTTTTTCTATCGGGGTAAAGATGTGGCGGTTGTGGGCGGTGGTGATACTGCCGTAGAAGAAGCCATCTATCTGGCCAACTTGTGCAATAAAGTGACACTGGTACATCGACGTGATGCGTTACGTGCTGAGCCTATTATGCAGGATAAATTGCTTTCAACAGAGAATGTGGATGTGGCATGGAATAGTGTCACAGAAGAGATTCTTGGTGATGAGAGTGGTGTGACCGGTATTCGGCTGAAATCTACGCTGGATGACTCTGTTCGTGACCTCGATGTTCATGGTGTATTTATTGCCATTGGCCACAAGCCGAATACCGACTTCCTCAAAGGCCAATTGGAGATGGATGCAACGGGTTACCTGATTACCAAAGGTAAAAGTACCCAAACATCTGTTGAAGGTGTTTTTGCTGCTGGTGACGTTGCTGACTCTGTCTATCGCCAAGCGATCACCAGTGCCGGAGAAGGCTGTAAATCCGCCCTTGATGCCGAACGCTACCTCTCTAGCTTATAAGGATTAAATAGCAGCTTCAATACGTATAAGCGAAGAGAAAGGTTAACCGTAATTGTGGCCTACTGAATGCTGGTTCACTATGAAGAAGGCACTGCAAGCAGTGCCTTCTTTTTTTTGATCCGATCTCCTATTTGCTTTGTTGAGCTACGCGCATAACCTTGTGGCATGCATCATAACAGTTATCCAGCAGCTCTTCTTCTTGATCGCGATGGCGTTATTAATTTTGACTCCCCCGATTATATTCTTCATGCCGATCAATGGCACCCTATTGCCGGTTCCCTGCAGGCTATTGCCCGTCTTCATCAGGCGGGCATTGCCGTCACGATTGTTAGTAATCAGTCGGGGCTGGGACGCGGCATGATGGATCAACAATCATTTAATGCTATTCATGCAAAAATGATGCTGGCCATAGAGCAAGCGGGGGGTTTTATCTCCCATGTGGCCTACTGTATTCATGGGCCGCTTGATCACTGTGACTGTCGCAAGCCTAAGCCGGGTATGGTGTTGGATACGTTGCAAGTGCTGGGTTTGAGCGCGGATCAGGCTATTTTTATAGGTGACTCAGTCCGTGATGTGAGTGCGGCAGATAGTGCGGGTGTGCGTGCATGCCTTGTGCAGAGCGGCTATGGTGATGCTGCGAATATTTTAGTGAAAGCCAGAGCGATTCAAGTGGATATTCCTACCTATATTGACCTTGCAACGGCTGTGGATGCGATTCTGGCGGGGGAGTGTTGATGTTGCTGCTTAGATCGTTACTATTTAATATCTGCTTTTCACTGTTTACCATTGTTTTTTCACTGCTGGTGATGCTGTTTCGTCCCTTTGGTTTTTCGCCCTCATGGTTCTGGGCGAAGCTGTGGTCGAAGAGTGTGTTTCTTATGTTGAGGGTGCTTTGCGGTATTCGGATTGTTATTGAGGGCAAAGAGCATATACCCGTGCAGAGTTGTGTAGTGGTGGCCAAGCATCAGTCTGCGGCTGAAACAGTGGCCATGCCTCTGCTCGTGCCACCCTATGCTTGGGTGTTGAAACGAGAGCTTTTTTATATTCCCCTGTTTGGTTGGGCGCTGGCATTGATTGGCACCATAGGTATCAGACGTGGATCACCGCGAGAGGCTATCAAGCAGGTGATTAAAGATGGTGGTGAGATGCTCAAGCAGGGACGCTCGGTAGTGATTTTTCCTGAAGGAACACGGGCTGCAGCTGGAACAACGGGGAATTATCAGCCTGGCGGTGTGATTCTAGCTCAAAAATCTAACGCAGCTATTCTCCCTCTGGCGCACAATGCCGGTGTGTTATGGCCAAAACGCGGATTTATCAAGCGACCGGGTATCATTACTTTCCGTTTTCTACCGCTGATTTCAGCCGAAGAGGTCAGTGCGACTAGGCGAGGGCCTTTAATGACTCAACTGGAAACTGATATTGAGTTTGCCACACGCAGCTTAGGTGGTTAATAAGGACTTCTTTTGATTGTACCAAGAGCCCATCGAACTAACGGTAATAGCCTTTACGCTGCCTAACTTCAATGTTCTGTGGGTGGGCCTTTAGCCTAAACTGTCGAAATACAGGGGGGGTGTTTGTTACAATGATGTTCTCACTTTTTGGCTATTAGTAGTAAGGGCCGCGGAAAAAATAAAGTATCCAGGTTATGCGCAGGATAGTTGTTGGATTCAAGGCGCCAAATCAAGCGCATAAGCAAGCCCTGAATGGGCGCGATAGCCTGCTGCCTTTAGTAGTAACTCTGTGGCAACGCAGAATGCGGACTTATAGAC
>JAUZRH010000194.1 GCA_030950555.1 Mariprofundus sp.
ATTCCGGTTTACACATTAAGGCTTTTCTTAAGGCGGAAAAGGCTTCGCCAAATAGTCGATTCCCTCACCCCAACCCTCTCCCTCAGGGAGAGGGTTGGGGTGAGGGGATCAATAAAAAACGCCCATGATTCATCCGGCTTACGGAAGATGAAGATATATCTTTCCGTTGCGAGGTAACGTAAAGCGTTAACTATTTCTTATGGTTGGTGAAGGATGCCTTTTTTTAAAAATCATCTTTTGATGATCGGTCCATCCTATTGGCAACATGTTTTTTGAAGAAAGTGTCAACTACTTTTGGGGTTATATGAAGGATGACAAAATTTCACTGAGTTAAAGAAATGTTGTGTGTATTTCTGAATATCGTCTATAACAGTATGGTCGCTATGACGCAGTTGCTGCCTTTACAGGTTCCGGCTGCTAATCAGGTATGCTTTTGGAGGACTGTATGAAATATATCCGTTTTTTTGAAGAGCTGAGGCTCTCTGATGTGGCAATGGTGGGTGGAAAAAATGCCTCGCTTGGTGAAATGTACTGTAAGCTTAGCAAGCAGGGGGTGAAGATACCCAATGGTTTTGCCACCACGGCCGAGGCCTATTGGCACTACCTTGAATATAATAAACTGACTTGTGAAATAAGTGCTACGCTATCAGGACTGGATACGAGTGATATGGGTGCGCTAGCTGCGTGTGGTGAGCATCTGCGCTCGATAATAGCGCATGCACGAATGCCGGCTGATCTTGAAGCTGAAATTATTGAGGCCTACCAGCGCTTGATGCAGATGTATGATGAGTCTTTGCTGGCTGTGTCGGTACGCTCTTCGGCGACAGCGGAGGATTTACCTGATGCCTCTTTTGCGGGGCAGCAGGAGAGTTATCTGAATGTGCGTGGTGCAAGTAATGTGGTCGAGCATATTAAACAGGTTTATGCTTCGCTGTTTACTAATCGCGCCATCTCATATCGGGTCGATAAAGGATTTGATCATCTGAAAGTAGCGCTTTCGGTAGGTGTTCAGAAAATGGTACGTAGTGACTTGGCCGCTGCTGGCGTGATGTTCTCAATTGATACGGAGAGTGGCTTTAATGATGCTGTGTTTATTACCGGCGCCTACGGATTGGGTGAAAATGTGGTGCAGGGGGCTGTGCAACCGGATGAAGCTTATGTCTTTAAGCCATTACTGATAGATGGGTTTAGAGCGCTGCTTGGTCGGACACTTGGTGAGAAGTGTCAAAAAATGATCTATTCTGAATCGCTTAAAAATCCAACCAAAAATGTTCATGTGCCATCCGTAGAGCAGCGTCGCTACTGTCTGTCGGAGGAAGAGCTGCTCATATTAGCCCGATATGCTGTGATCATCGAGAATCATTACTCCACTCTGGCTGGTCACCTTCAACCGATGGATATTGAGTGGGCAAAAGATGGCCTTTCCGGTGAGCTATTTATTGTCCAAGCGCGACCAGAAACCGTGCACTCACGGCGTGATTATCACCTGATTGAATCTTATAGGTTGACAGATAAATCGCAAATTATTGCTCAGGGCAAGAGTGTTGGTGGCAAGATTGCTTCGGGACGCGCTCGCATTATCAAAGATATCTCTGATATGAGTCAGCTCAAACCTGGTGAGGTGCTGGTTACCGAAATGACAGATCCCGATTGGGAGCCGATTATGAAAAGTGCGGCGGCGATTGTGACTAACCGGGGTGGGCGAACCTGTCATGCTGCAATTATTTCGCGAGAGCTGGGGCTACCTGCGGTGGTAGGAACCCGTACGGGTAGTGAGACCATTATCGATGGTGATATGGTGACGGTTTCGTGTGCTGAAGGTGAGAGTGGTATGATCTATGCGGGTGAGCTCCCCTTTGAAGTGTTAAGGGTGGATGTGGGTAACTTGGTTCGCCCGAAAACAAATATCATGATGAATGTAGGTAGTCCTGAAAGAGCTTTTGATTTTAGTGCTACGCCCAATGATGGCGTGGGTCTTGCCCGTCTTGAGTTTATTATCAGTAATAGTATCGGTATTCATCCCAACGCCATTTTAAATTTTGATAAGATCGCAAATCAGGCTGTAAAACAGGAGATTACAAAACGTATTGCCGCGTATGATTCACCGGTTGATTTTTATATTAAAAAATTAGCCGAGGGCGTTGCTATGATTGCGGCTGCCTTCTATCCGAAACCAGTGATTTTTCGTATGTCAGATTTTAAATCCAATGAGTATGCAAACCTCATTGGAGGACGTGAGTTTGAACCAGAGGAAGAGAATCCGATGATCGGCTTTCGTGGTGCTTCCCGTTACTACTCGGATGCATTTCGTGATGCATTTATTTTGGAGTGCCGGGCGATGAAGCTTGTGCGCGAAGAGAAGGGGCTGAAAAATATTAGTTTGATGATTCCCTTTGTCAGAACCCCGGCTGAGGGGCAGAAAGTGCTGGATTTAATGGCAGAGCAGGGGCTTAGAAGGGGGGAGCATCATTTGAAGGTCTACATGATGTGCGAGATTCCCGCGAATGTAATAGCAGCGGATGCTTTCCTCGATATTTTTGATGGTTTCTCAATCGGTTCGAATGATCTGACTCAACTGATGCTAGGTGTAGATCGAGATTCAGCGCTAGTCGCGCATATTTTTGATGAACGAGAGCCAGTGATGCTGGAGATGTTTAAAATGGCTATAGACGCATGTAAACGGCGTCATAAATATATTGGAATTTGTGGTCAAGCTCCATCTGACTACCCAGAGATTGCCGATTTTCTGGTGCGTGAAGGGATCGACTCGATGTCGCTCAATCCCGACAGTGTACTGGAAGCTACCATGCGTATTCTGCAAGTGGAAAAAGAGCGGAGCTAAGTGTTGCCGTTTTTATATGTGCAGTGTCATCACTTTAGAGTCTTTCACCGCAGAGGCGTAAGCGGCGATGTATCGTCGCGCGATAGGTTTGATTCAAAAAAGAAGAGGAAAGATCGGGGATAGAATACGTAGTTTAGTTGAACAAGTTTATTTATGAGCCACTTGCAAAACCCATGAGCGGTGATTGCCTTCCCCATTCCGGTGTATTTTCAGGCTACGTTCAGCGTATGGAACAACCATGCCCTTTATTCTAGCCTATAAATGCCCTTGAAATGGGATTGCCACTCATCCACTCAGCGTTTTGCAAGTAGCTCTTATGATAATGATTATCTTCGTGCCCTTGGTGACGTTGTGGTGGAAAGTCTTTGACTGTTTTATGGATGTCGTTAAGAGCCGACGATGTGGTTTATTTGCGTATGAACATAAACTGGCTGAATTAAAGCACTATCTTCTATTTTCTACAACTAAGGGCCGCGGAAAGAATAAATCATCCACGTGCTGGTCTATAAGTCCGCATTCTGCGTTGCCAAATCAGTTACATAGCCATGCTATGCGCTTGATTTGGCGCCTTGAATCCAACAACTATCCTGCGCATAACCTGGATACTTTATTCTTTCCGTGGCCCTTACTTCCGTGGCCCTAACATTAAAAGTGAGTCGAATGATGAATGAATGGGGTCGTGATGGCTACAATCAAAGCCATGTCACAGTTATTTACGAAATATGACCCACGACGCTTGCAACTCTTAATATGTAATAACAGCACACATACTATTGGGAGGGCAGCTTTAGTCGCGCAGCACTATCAGAGCCTTGTAGGGATAAAGCTAGACTTTCGAAATACAGGGGGTATTTCGACAGCCTAACGCGGACCTCGTCCCTAGGGATACTCTCTGGCTTTACCATTCATCTGATGGCTTCGTAGTTAAAATAGTCAAAGACTTTCCACCACAGAGTTACGAAGG
>JAUZRH010000195.1 GCA_030950555.1 Mariprofundus sp.
ATAGTCGGGGTCCCTACCTAGAGCCAGCAAATAGAGAATTTCCAAATATCTATCCGCAACAGTCTCTGGATATTTACGGTGAAGTGGTGGGTCAGTTCAGGAAATTTTAAGCACTGTTGTCGTGTAATCATCAAACAAAGGGCTTGATGGCGTGCTCTGCCATACAAGCATTCCGCTGATAGGTATTCCAACGTTAAGGATTGCTAAACCAAAAAGTAGGTATGGATATTTGGACATTAACTATTTGGCACAGCCTTTTTCGTCTTAAGTGGAAAGCCTTAATGTGTAAAAGAGTTAGTTTTAGACAGCCCGAATTACTCAAATACCCGCCCCACGCCTTCGCGGGGGCAGGTTCTCCACGGGAAGCCATATCAAACAAAGCGCTCTGCTTGATTCTAAAGTCAATGGATTCCCGTCGTCGTGGGAATGACGAGCAAATATACTTTTCAAACTTGAATCACTATAAGTGCACCTACACCGCGAGCGGCTGTCGATCTTAAAGGTGGTGGTGCGACTTCAGTCGCGCAGCAATCTCAGAGTCTTGCGGGGCTGCAGTGATACTGTCTAAATAGCCCCTTTAAATATTCCCCTCTACGTGATGGTGTCATGATTGAAGTATTGCACCCTATTAAAACGCCATGCCTGTTAACCAAAAATGGGTTGCAATAGAGGCGATATAACCCAGCGCAACGGCCCAGCTCCACTTTAGATGGCTGGAGAACGTATAGACACCGCGTGCCTGTCCCATCAAGGCAACACCTGCTGCAGAGCCGATCGACAGCAGGGAGCCGCCAACACCGGCTGTTAATGTCACTAATAACCACTGATTGGTACTCATCTCTGGTGCCATGCTTAACACGGCAAACATCACTGGAATATTATCTACGATGGCTGACATAATGCCGACGAGTATATTTGCCCAGCTGGCGCCGAGTTGGTCATACATTAGGTGCGATGTGAGGTTTAGGTAGCCCAATGCACCTAGGCCACCAACACAGAGAATAACCCCATAGAAAAACATCAGTGTGTCCCACTCGGAGCGCTGTAGTTGTTGAAAAATGTCAAAGCTGGATGCCCCACTAAGCTGGGTTTTGCCGGAAAAAGATTCCTTGAATTCAGCTTTGTCGCACTGTTTTAGCCAAAAACCATAAAATTTAAGTAGACCGAGACCCGTCATCATGCCGAGCATCGACGGCAGGTGAAGTACGGTATGAAAAGAGACGGCAAGTGCAATGGTTACCAAAAACATCATCACAATAACAAAGCCACCCTGTTTTACTGTTACCTTTTCAGTTACGCGCTCAGGGACGGTGTTGGGTAGGAACATCACCATAATAACAGCAGGCACCAACCAATTGACCAGTGCGGGGAGAAATAGTGCAAAGAATTCAGAAAAATGGACAAGTCCTTTTTGCCAGACCATCAGTGTAGTAATATCACCAAACGGGCTGAAGGCACCTCCTGCATTGGCCGCGACGACAATATTGATACAGCCCAAGGTAACAAATGTTTTGTTTTGACGGTCAACAGCCATCACAACTGCGGCCATGACCAGCGCCGTGGTTAGATTGTCGGCAATAGGGGAGATAAAGAAAGCCAATAGGCCCGTGAGCCAGAAGATGGTTTTCAGCGACAAGCCCTTAGAAACAAGGAAGCCTCGCAGTGCCGCAAACAGGTTGCGTTCCTCCATAGTATTGACGTAGGTCATTGCAGCCAGTAAAAAGAGCAGCAGTTCAGCATATTCCAGGATATTGTGTTGAATCAGTGTATGGGCGCTGGTTGTATCGCCGTGAGAGATAAACGCCAGTGCTACCAAAACCCATATCAGACCAGCAGCGACCATGACGGGTTTAGATTTGCGCAGATGTAAGGACTCTTCGCCAATAACCAAGCCATAGGCGAGGGCAAATATGACAAGTGAAGTGATACCAAACCACGTGGTTGTTTCATTGATGGGGGCAGCTTCGCCTCCGGATGCAAAGGCCAACGAGGGTAGCAAAAGGGCACTTAAAATAGGTAATAGCAGTAGCAATCGATTCATGATTAATTCCTCGATCGGCATTATAAACAAAGAGGGAGCAAAGTTGAACTGTTAATCTCAGTTGCGATTTTTTATGACCATTCAAAGTGTCAATCAGGATATGAAGGATGCCAAGGAAAGCTAAAGATCTTCATTCGTAATAAGTGTTAGAAAGGGTTCGCCATAGCGTTCAAGTTTGGTTTTTCCCACACCGGAAATATCTAGAAATTCTTCATCTGTGCTTGGTCTTAAAACGGCCATCGCGTTGAGGGTTTTATCGGGGAAAATAACATAAGGCGGGACATTCTGCTCTTTAGCCAATCGACTACGCAATGTGCGTAGTGCTTCAAATAGCATTTGATCCTGTTCGGACAGGTTGGAGATGATGGTTTTCTGCTTTTTCTGCTTAGACTCGGGTTTGCGCAGGTGGCGCAGTTTGACAAGTTGTGTGCAGTCGCGTTTGAGAAGAGGCCATGATTTTGGGGTGAGTTTGAGTACCCCATAGCCTTCGCTGTCGGCGACAAGGAAGCCATGGGCAATAAGTTGACGAAAAATGCCACGCCACTCTGTTGCTTTGTGTTCTTGACCGATAGCAAAGGTGGAGAGCTGGTCGTGGCCATTGGCGTGCATGCGTTCATTTTCTTTGCCTGTTAATATATCAATCACATATTGGGCGCCAAATCGTTCACCTGTACGGTAAACGCAAGAGAGCACCTTTTGAGCGGCAATCGTGCCATCCCACGTTTGTGGTGGATTCAGACAATTATCACAGTTGCCGCAAGGTTCGCTGATGATTTCATCAAAATAGGCCAGCAGCGCCTGTCGCCGACAGCCCGTCAATTCACATAGGCCGAGCATAGCATCGGTCTTTTGCAACATCACCCGTTTGAACTGCTCTTCAGCATCACTTTGATCGATAAACAGTCGCAAATTAATGACATCCTGCAGGCCATAACTCATCCATGCATCAGCTGGCAGGCCATCACGTCCAGCGCGGCCGGTCTCTTGATAATAGGACTCAATATTTTTGGGTAAATTCATGTGAGCAACAAAGCGCACATCTGGTTTGTCTATGCCCATGCCAAAGGCGATGGTGGCCACGATAATCAAGCCTTCTTCACGTAGAAAACGTTGTTGGTTGCGGCTGCGGACGGCTTGCGGCAGGCCGGCATGATAAGGGAGGGCGGTGCGACCTTTTTGGTTGAGCCATTCGGCAGTGGTCTCTACTCCTTTGCGGCTCAAGCAGTACACGACACCGGCATCAGTGGCATGCTGCTCTGTTAAAAAACGCCAGAGTGCCTCCTTACCGCTGCCTGCTTCGGTGATGGTGTAATGGATATTGGGGCGGTCAAAGCTATTTACGAAAATATCCGCCTGCTCCAAGGCTAGTTGATGAACTATTTCGCTGCGTGTGCGCGCATCTGCGGTTGCTGTGAGTCCAATACGTGGCACATTAGGAAAACGCTCATGCAACATGGAGAGTTGCTGATACTCTTTGCGGAAGTCATGGCCCCACTGCGATACACAGTGGGCTTCATCGATGGCAAATAGGGCAATTTCACATCGTTCCAACATATCTAGCATATAGGGGTTTAGTAGTCGTTCAGGAGCCATGTAGAGTAGTTTGAGTCGGCCTGATCGCAGTTCGCCCTCAACGGCGCGCTGTTCGCTTGCATGCTGGGTGGAGTTGAGAAAAGCTGCACTCACGCCCAGTTGCTGCAGTGCATCCACCTGATCCTGCATGAGGGCAATCAGCGGTGATACCACAATGGCTGTGCCGCGCCGAATCAGGGCTGGGAGTTGGTAGCATATTGACTTGCCACCACCGGTAGGCATCAAGGTTAATACATCCCTGCCATCGATAAGGGCTTCAATAATATTTGCCTGATGGTGGCGAAAATTATCATAGCCAAAGGTTGCTTTAAGGATGTGGTGAGCTTGTTTCATGGAGGGGGACATGAGCGTAGTATGCATGAATTTGTTCGTGTTGATAGGGCTGTGCAACAGAAGTTGCTTCGCCTATGATGCTAAAGCCGTGCGTGATGGCTTCTCGCCGGCGCGTTGATAACGAAAAAATACGACTCCATCGATACCTGTATCAATAAAGGATGTTTGCAAAGCGTTGAATGCATATCTAAGCTATGGCCTATGGTTTCTAAAACAGTCAATATTGCTTACCTTGTGCGTTACTTGCTGCCGCTGATTGCGATTGTAGTCAGTGTCGAGTATGGTATCATGATAGTGTTTGAGGCTACAGGGGTAGGGGCGCAGCTATCGCGTGAGATGGAAGCGCTATTAGATGCTTTGCTGCTGCTACTGTTAAGCGCAATGCCTGTTTATTTCTGGGTGATTAAGCCTATGTTTAAGCTACTTCGTGCCCGTCATGAGGAGCTGAAGAATCTGGAGGAAGCGCTGGAGGGGGCTGGTGATGCGGTAATGATCACAGATGTTTCTGGTGCTATCTCGTATGTTAATCATGCATTTACAGTGATTACAGGTTTTGCTTCTGAAGAAATTATCGGCAAAAACCCTCGCGTATTACAGTCGGGCAAACAGAGTGAAGCCTTTTATAAGATGATGTGGAATACGATTCTCACTACGGGAGAGTGGGAGGGTGAGCTTTGGAATAAGCGCAAGAGTGGCGATATCTTTCCTGAGCGTTTGCATATTAAATCGGTAAAGGATAGTGAAGGTGCTATAAGATACTATATTGGCATTATTACGGATGTGACGGAGCAGCGGCTTCAGGAAAAGCGCTTGCAGCAGTCGCAGAAGATGGAGGCTGTGGGCACCTTAGTGGGCGGCGTGGCGCATAATTTTAATAATCTTCTGGCAGCGATTAGTGGTAAAGCCTATCTGGCCAAATTAAAGAGTCGGGAACCGGCCACGATTGCCTACTTGGATACCGTTGAGGAAATTGTTCAGGATGCAGCTAAAATAGTTAGTCAACTGTTGTCGTTTTCTCATGTCTCCTCACGGTCCAAAAAGACCTGTTCGATTGTGGAGTTACTAGACGATGCTGTAAAAACAGCGCGCCTGGGTATTGCTGAAGATATTGAACTGATCACTGCGTTTACGGATGAGTCACTAAAGGTGTATTGTGACCCTACTGAGATTCAGCAGGTTTTTATTAATTTAATAAATAATGCGCGTGATGCCGTTGCAGGCCAAGAGAAGCGTCAAATTCATGTTAGTATTGAAAAATGTGTTAAGCACCAGTGCAAGCGTGAGCTTGATTGCTGTGTATGTAGTCAAAGTGTCGCAAAGATTGTCATTGAAGATACCGGTGCGGGTATTCTTGGGCATGATCTCGATTATATATTTGACCCCTTTTTCACCACCAAACCTGTAGGATCAGGTACAGGATTGGGACTTTCAATGGCCAAAGGAGCGATTGAAACGCATGCAGGCGAGATCAATGTTGGCAGTGATCCGGGCGTGGGCACACGCTTTGAAATATGTCTCCCCCTTGTTAGTGTAGCCTCAGTAGATGTGAATGTTGATAAGGAGCTTGTTGCGCTTGGTCATGGCGAAACAATTTTACTGGTTGATGATGAAGATGTACTTCGTACAACGGTTACGCAGCTTTTGGAAGCGTTAAATTACCATGTTTTGAGCGCCGAAAATGGCCAGCAGGGGCTTGATGTATTTAGAGCTCATGAACATCAGATTGCCCTTGTGATCAGTGATATTATCATGCCCGAGATGGACGGTACGGTGGCTGTGCAGGCGATGAGAAAGCTTTGTGCTGAGTTGCCGGTGATCTATATTACCGGCTATGATCGAGAAAAAGAGCGAACAAGCCCACTAGAAGATGAGCGCTCAATCACACTTAGTAAGCCTTTTAATGTGGTTGATTTAAGTAAGCACGTCCATCAACTGCTGCATCATAAGGGTGTATGAGCGTGCTGCAGTTCACTTAAACATCGTATGGATTGCCTTTGCTTTATTGTCCGCTGCAGCATTTGCTGTGATGGCGGCGTGCGTGCGTGTGGCTTCACTTGAGCTACCGCAGATGGAAGTTGTTTTTTTTCGTAATTTTATGGCCCTATTATTTTTGTTGCCGCTACTTCAGGGCCGGCGACTATCCCTAAAAACAGATCACTTTCCACTGCATCTGCTGCGTGCGACGGCAGGGCTGGCTGCGATGTATCTCTATTTTTACGCCATTAACAGTTTACATCTGAGTGACGCATTACTGTTAAATTATACCTCACCTCTGTTTATTGCGTTGTTTGCCGTGTGCTGGTTGAAAGAGGAGTGGACGCTACCACGCCGTGTTGCGCTGCTGATCAGTTTGATGAGCTTGCTGCTGTTATTTCGCCCTTCGGCAGCACTATTCTCGTTGACAGGTTTATTTGGCTTGGCTTCGGGTGCTTTGGCTGGTCTGGCGTTGAGTACGGTAAAACGGCTCTCTGCTAGCGATGATCCGATTGCGATTGTTGTTTGGTTTGCACTGCTCTCGTCATTGATCTCAGTGGTGCCGATGTTCTGGCTATTTGAATGGCCGCAAACATCTACTTGGATTTGGCTTTTGGCTATTGGTGCGAGTGGTAGCTTGGGTCAGCTAGGCTTGACCTGGGCTTACCAACGGGCTCCAATCACTCAGGTCGCGCCCTTAGGTTACAGCAGTCTATTTTTTGCCAGTGTGATTGGTTTTTTTGCTTGGCAAGAGCTACCTGATGTATGGGGCTTGATGGGCATGCTCGGGATTGTTGTGGCAGGCACGATTGTGGCGCGAGAACGAACACCTGCTTAAAGAAAAGGTCGACACCGACAAGCGGTAATGTTCCGCCACGTGTGAACTGTTTTTTTATCGCTGCTGAAGGATGTCGAAAATGTGGTTGTTTATTTACGCAGCTCTAACAGGGCAGCATCCCCTTTCGCGCTCTTCTGACACTCGGTGAGTAAGGCGTTTACATCCTTGATGATCGTTTCAACATGGCCATGTTTCGAGGGCTTATTTTCTACCATAGGAAGGAAGATATTGAATGTGGCACCGTTGTCGATGCTGCTATCTACATCAATATAGCCACCACAGAGTTGGGCAATATTATAAACCATAGCCAGTCCAAGTCCTGTTCCTTTGGTGATGGATTTGGTGGTATAAAAAGGTTCAAATATGCGCGCGGCTGTTGCTTCATCGATGCCATGTCCATTGTCATGGATGGAGAGACATAGATAGGCTTTGTCGGGAGCCTCTTTATTGCTTGAACCTATTTCACGCAGCGTGATTGTAATCGCTGGTGCTGTGCTGGCTGCGACGGCATCGCGCGCATTTTGAATCAGGTTGACAATAGCGCGGTTTAATAGGTTTTCCGATCCATTGATGTAGACATCTGCAGCAGGGATGTCAAAAGTGATGTGAACGTCGTTGTTGATGGATGCTGAAAAGAGAGGCTTGGCTTTTTGTAGTGCGGCTGAAAGGGAGTATATTTCCGTATCAATATTGTCATTTGTCGTTGTTATTAACATCTCTTTGACGATATCCGTGGCATATTCGCATTGGGTCTCAATAATATTCAGATAGTGTTCATACCGTTCGGGCCTCCTGCGCGCCATATAGATAGAGCCGCGCACAGCGGTCATCATATTATTAATATCATGCGATACACCGCCAACGATGGTGCTTAGCGATTCCATTCTTTTTTTCTGGGCCAGCTCCTCTTCAATAGCGGCAAGCTCTGATAAATCACGGATGACCGCGCAGATGAATTTATCATGACCAATCGTGATAGGATTGAGGCTGATAGAGACAGGGAATTCACTGCCATCACGCTTTCTAGCGAGCAATCGCTGGCCCGTATTCATCTGTCTATGTTTTGGTCTGTCGGTATAATGATTCGCATGCTGGCTATGTGCAGCTTTTGATGACTCCGGAATAAGAAGGTCAACATTATGGCCCTTTAATTCGCTGAGTGGATAGCCAAAACAAGCACTGCTAGAGCTGTTGGCAAAGCGAATGATCATCTTCAAATCTACGATTAGAATAGAATCATGTAGTAGTTCGTAGGCATCCTGAAAGCCTTTTAGCATAGGGTACATCCTTTATACAGTTTACAGTGATGATAAGGGATGTTTGTGACACTCCTGTGACTCGCCTGCTTTGCCCTGTTTGGGAGCAGCTCTTCGCGGGAAGCTTGAGCGCTGCTCCCGCTACGCGATAGAGCGTTTTGTTTGATATGGATTCCCGCCCCACGCCTTCGCGGGGGCAGGTTCTTCACGGGAAGCAAGAGCGGTGTTCCCGCTACGCGATAGGGTTCATTAGGGCCGCGGAAATAATAAAACATCCAAGTCTACTGGTCTATAAGCTCGCCTTCTACGTTGCAGAAACAGTTACATAGTCCCAGCTATGCGCCTGTTTCTGCGCCTTGAATTCAAACTTCTATCCTGCGCACCTTTTGGATGTTTTATTATTTCCGAGGCCCTTAGATTGCCCGAATCACTATACAGTTTTTAACTCATCAGAAATTCAAGAAGCCCTTTTTGCGCGTGCAGGCGGTTTTCAGCTTCTAGCCATACCACGGATTGGGAGCCGTCGATAACATCCGCACTCACCTCTTCGCCGCGGTGAGCTGGTAGGCAGTGCATAAACAGTGCATCAGGTTTAGCGTAGGAGATGACGCGGCTATCAACACAGAAGTCGGCAAATGCCTTTTCACGTATCGCCTGCTCATCCTCTTGGCCCATGGAGGCCCATACATCCGTGGTGACCAAGTCAGCGTTAGCTACCGCTTCCAGAGGATCATGGGTGACGCTCACATCCGCGCCGAGTGAGCGGGCGGCCATCACAATGCTCTCATCGGGGCCGTACCCTTCAGGGGATGCAATGCGTAAGCGATAGCCAAAGGTGACGGCGCCATTGATCCATGAGTGGGCCATATTGTTACCATCGCCTACCCATGCCACGGTTTTATCTTCAATGGAGCCGCGTAACTCTTCATAGGTGAACACATCGGTCAGGATTTGGCATGGGTGATTACCGTCGGTAAGCCCATTGATCACTGGTACGGAGGCATGATCGGCAAAACACTGTAGTGTTTCATGGGCAAAAGTGCGAATCATCACACCATCTACCATGCCTGAGAGTACCCGTGCGGAATCCTCGATCGGTTCACCGCGACCAAGCTGGGTAGTGGAAGAGTGCAGAAATAGGGCGTGTCCCCCCATCTGAAACATGCCCGTCTCAAAGGAGACGCGCGTGCGGGTGCTGGCCTTTTCAAAAATCATAGCCAGTGTTTTTCCTTCCAGTGGTCGGTGGGCTTTTCCCTCTTTGAGCTTGGACTTTATTTTTTTTGCCCGCTTGAGGATATGGCGTGCCTCATCTGGGGTGATATCGAGCAGTGTTAAAAAATGTCTCATACTTGCTTCTCCATGGCGATCGCCAGCTTTTGCAATGCCTCATCAATCTCTGCTTCACTTACATTCAGCGGCGGCAGCAGGCGTAGTACGTTCGGGCCAGCTAATAAAATTAATAGTCCTGCATCGCGTGCCGCAGCCACAACAGACGCTGCCTCCATCTTTAGCGGAACGCCCAGTAGTAAGCCGGCACCGCGCACCTCACCCATGACGCTGAAGCGCTTAGCTAGGTTTGTTAATCCAGCGCGCAGTTGTTTGCTGCGGTTTTGTACATTTTCCAGTAGCTGATTCTGTTTAATTTCATCAAGCACGGTGAGTGCGGCGCTACAGGAGAGTGGGTTGCCGCCAAAAGTGGAACCATGAGTACCTGGTCCAAACGATACGGCGACCTCTTCACGGGCAAGCATCGCACCAACCGGTACGCCACCACCCAAGCCTTTGGCCAGCGTCAGGATGTCGGGTGTGATCGATGCCTGTTGAAAAGCAAACATGGTGCCGCAGCGACCGATGCCGGTCTGCACCTCATCGAGGATTAGTAGCAAGCCATGCTCATTACACAACTGACGCACCGCCTGTAGGTAGCTTGGGTCGGCTTGATGAACGCCACCTTCACCCTGTATTGGCTCAAGCATGATTGCCGCAGTGTCTTTATTGATGGCCTGTTTGAGGGCTTCAATGTCATGATAGGGCACATAGTCAAAGCCGCTTGGCAGCGGGTCAAAACCTACTTTCACCTTGTCTTGGCCGGTGGCGGTCAGAGTGGCGAGTGTGCGACCGTGAAATGATTGACTGGCGGTGATAATGGTGCGCCGCTTGGAGCCTTGATCGAAAAAATATTTACGGGCCAACTTGATCGCGCCTTCATTAGCTTCAGCTCCGGAGTTGCAGAAAAAAGCACGTTCTAAACCGGAGAGCGTTGCCAGTTGCGTTGCCAGTTGTTGCTGTGATGGAATATGAAAGAGGTTGGAGCAGTGCAGCATGGTAGCCGCTTGTGCGGCGACGACGGCTACCAGCTTTGGATGCGCATGGCCCAAGGTATTGACGGCGATGCCGGAGATAAAATCAAGATAGCCATTGCCCTTATCATCCCAGACGCGACTGCCTTCACCGCGAGTGAGTGTCAGGGGGAACCTTGCATACGTATTCATGATTGCGTTCATCGGCCTATACTAGGAAGCTAACCTAGATTAGGCAAATCTGCTGCGTAAAACTGAAAGGGGCTGGATTCTCCCGCCATTGTCGCTAACTATTTAAGTTGCTATAGTGATTTACGTATAGATTGTCCGTCATTCCCGACCTGATCGGCAATCTGTTTGGTGAAGCAGGTGATTGATAACAATATATTTCCTGCCCACGCCTTCGCGGGACTGACGAGAAAAGATATCTTCAAGCTTGAATCACTATATCAACTATAGTTGATAGTGCTTAACAGGCACTAGCGTTTAGATACGAGATTCTTTCGTGAGCATGCCCCTTCCCTATACCCAAGCATTAAAAAATAGGCGTTGCGTCATGTTGGTCAGTTAAAAACGGCAGCATGTTAATTGACATGCGGTGCATGCTGCAAGTCTATGATTCGTCTAGCCTTCCAGAAAATCATTTATCTCCGAAAAAGGTGACTATATTTTTTTCAAAAACAGCATACAAACCAAAGAATTACAATATTTATTCCATGCCAATATTGGGTCATGGGGTTCATCAGTCGATAGACGCTGCAAAAACCATCCGCTACCATGCGCGCCGTTTTGGGTGTCCCTATGCCAATCGGCTGAAGGATGAAACGGGAAGTCCGGTGCAACTGACTCATCAGTTAATTCCGGCGCAGCCCCCGCTACTGTAAGCCTGACAACGCTGTTCAATATCCACTGGGTAACCGGGAAGGAGAGCGGCCGCGGATGAAGGCAAGCCAGGAGACCGGCCCTAAGCACGGAATCATTGATTTCAGACAGGATAGTCTCGGTGGGAGGCTGGTCGTCTATGGCTTCGCCGTAGCTTTATTGCTAACGGTAAAACCCTCTGCGCCCTCTTTCTCTCCTTACTATCCTGATCATCATTGCACGGCGGGTGCACAGGAGTTTAGGTGAATCGTACAACAAGGAAACATATTTTGGCCAGTATCGTGGCGATGCTGATAACACTACCAGCTGAGGCTGTGGAATCACTGCCTGGCTTAATCATTACGGCGGACCGAATAGGCCAGGATCAGGCTAATATCAGTGCAGATACCTCCGTTATTACACAAAAAGAGATTGAACAGTCGCAAGCTATATCGGTAGCTGAGCTTCTCAGGTCACAGGTGGGTATTGATGTAGCCTCCAGTGGTGGTCCGGGCAAAATCACATCGGTATTTATGCGCGGCGCCAACAGCGGCCATACACTGGTTTTGATTGATGGTGTACGGGTTGGCTCGGCAACAACGGGTAGTTTTAACTGGGCTAATCTGTCTATAGCTGATATCGAACGGATCGAAATTGTGCGTGGTGCGCAATCATCATTGTATGGCGCCGATGCAATGGGTGGAGTAATTCAAATTTTTACACGTAAGGGCAAGCCGGGTGCTCAGGTAAACATACATGCAGAAGCGGGCTCTTACAGTACGACAGCAGGTCACATGAATGTTGCCGGCATGGTGGAAAAATCAGGGGTTTCCTATGCAATGACCATAGATACACTGCGTACAGCAGGTATTTCTGCTGCGGCCAAAGGCACAGAGAAAGATCCCTATAATCAGTTAACGTTATC
>JAUZRH010000196.1 GCA_030950555.1 Mariprofundus sp.
TCCAATTCTGCTGGTCTATAAGTCCGCATTCTGCGTTGCCAAATCAGTTACATAGCCCTGCTATGCGCTTGATTTGGCGCCTTGAATCCAACAACTATCCTGCGCATAACCTGGATACTTTATTCTTTCCGTGGCCCTTACTCAATTCTGTTATCTTTCATTGGGCTTGCCCATGCAGGCAATGGCTGAACAATCCAGCAGTAGCAGCAATTGACCTTCAAGCATATAAGCCCCCTGCATCAAGGCCGCAGCAGCTTTTGGCAAAGAAGCAGGCAATGCCACTAAATCATGCTTATCCACCTTCATAATATCGCCTACCTCATCCACCATCAAACCCACCAGACCCGGTGCATGATGTAAAATCACCTGAAACATCTCATACGGATCAATACGGCGCTCAATCTGCAAATCGTGATGTAGATTCAACACAGTAATCACCTGACTACGCAGATTCATCAAGCCCTCAATTGAACCGGGCGACCTCGGCACAGTGGTTAAATGATGATACGGCACCATCTCTCGCACTTTATCAATCGGTATCGCAAAAACTTCATCACCTAAGTAAATCGTACATACTTGACTACACCCACTCATTGCCATGCTCCCGGTTAGCTTCATTGAGGGGGGCAAAGTAGAGCAGTGACTCAATTTCAAGAATCGACTCTAAGCAAAGTACCTCAGTAATACGTTCATTGATAATGGCCGTAAATGCCACCCCTGGCCGACTCGACTGTAATTTTTGTTCAAAACAGGCCGGTACTATGTCCAACACCTCACCCGCAATCAAACCCACAGATCGATCTTGATCAGAGCAAACCACCACCTCCATAAACGCATCGGGCTCAGCTCTCCTATTCCCTTTACGACTACCTGTTCGCCGCTCCTGTAGGGTTGCCGCAACATTCACCAGTGGAACCACTAAACCATGAACCTGCACCACCTGCTGCCCATTGATCATCTCCACCGCACTACATGCAATCGTTTCAATACGCCGCGTTGAAATTAACGGAATCGCCAGCTGTCCACCGGAGGGAGTCGCAGTTAATAGCAGTCGCTTGGTGATGCTTGGTGTCTCATCTTTATGCGCTGGCTTCTCGGTGAGCACGCGATGCTCCACTAATAAGCGGGCTTGCATCGCAATCGCACTGATATCTAAAATCAGAGCTACCTCACCATTACCTAAAATAGTACTGCCGGCATAAATTTGCAATGCTTGCAGGCGCCCATCAAGTGGCTTAACAACCACTTCTTGGCCATCTTTGATCTCATCCACAATCATACCCAGTAGATTATCCCCTAGCTGCATGACAATAATATGCGGGTCAATATCATCTGTTTCAATACCCAAAAATGAACCCAAGTGTAAAATAGGCAGCAATTTATCACGCAATCGGTATACGGGTGCACCACGCACGGTTTCTATTTGTTGCGAATGGCCATGCAGCTGCACCAGCTCAGATAAATTCGTTTGCGGAACAGCAAACGCTTCCGACCCACAACGCACAATCAAACCAGGAATAATTGCCATGGTCAGTGGCATTCTAATGGAAAAAACCGTCCCGGCGCCAAGCACACTATCGACTTGGACAAAGCCACCAATTTTTTCAATATTACTCTTAACGACGTCCATGCCAACACCCCGACCAGAGACAGTGGTAACCTTTTCAGCCGTTGAAAAGCCAGGCGAAAAGATGAGTTTAAGGGCCTCTTCATCGCTCATGCTAGCACCAAAATCCGCTTGAATTAGGCCACGCTGGATCGCTATCGACTTGATCTTTTGCGGATCAATACCGGCACCATCCTCAGCTATCACAATACTAACCTGGCCACCCTCATGACTAGCCCGGAGCGTCAACGTACCCTCAGCTACTTTACCACAAGCTACTCTTCTTTCAGACCTTTCAATACCATGATCTACAGCATTGCGCAGCAGATGGATCAATGGGTCTTTAAGCGCCTCGAGCAGTGTCCGATCAAGTTCCGTATCGCCACCCAACATTTGTAAATTCACCTGCTTATCGCAAGCAATGGCCAGGTCACGCACTAAACGAGGAAAGCCTTTCCATAAACTCTGAATTGGTTGCATGCGTGTTTTCAACAGCGATTGATGTAGTTGGGTAAGGATCATTCCCTGACGTTTGCCACGCGTCGCAAATTCACCATCCCGTTTGACAAGCTCAGATTGCATCATCTGACTCTGACCCAACACCAACTCACCTAAAAGGTTCATCAACTCATCCAGCGTCTGCACGGCCACCCGCGTGGTAGTGGCAGCGGCAGCGAGCCTTGTGTCAGCAACAGCCAACACCGCCTCCCTACTAGCCTCCGCTTGCTTCTCTACCGGTACAGCAATGGGTTTCGCGCTCAGCGGCTCATGATGCGCCACCTCTTTGTCTATCGTGCCATACTGAAGCTGCACATCAACGGCTACGGGTGCTTCTATATTAGTAACATCAGCATCACCATCCCCAGAACTGTGCTCAAGCAAAGAGGCTTGTAATGTCTCATACGCCTGTTCACCTTCATAACCACTATGCGCTAGTATAGCCAGCATCGCTTGCAAAGCATCCAATAGTGAGAGTAATAAGGTAGCGGTTTGCTGATTTAATTGCAGTGTACCATCGCGCAAACGCGCCAACAGCGTTTCACCTGCATGGCTTAGCTGTTCAAGCTTTGGCAGCCCGAGAAAACCACAACTTCCCTTGACCGTATGAATCACTCTAAAAACATTATCCAGCAAATGACTGTTTTCCGGATTTTTTTCTAAGCCGATCAAATCCTGAGTCATACGCTCTAAATTTTCCTGACTTTCAAGGAGAAATTCATTGAGGATGGCATTATCCTCATCCATGCTCAAAGCACTTTTTGTTGGTATGATTCTTTCCTCTACAGCCGGCGCTTCTAGGTTCACTAGCGGCTGCATGGCTACAGCCTCAGGCGCTAATGAGGAGCGATCAGAAGGGGCTGCTTGACCCTGATCATGACCTAGAAGCAGTAACATTTCGAGCAGCTGGCTATAGGCTGACTCTCCCTCACCACCCTGACTTTCAATGCACGTAAGTATCGCTTGCATCGCATCTAATAAGGTCAGTAAACTGGTCGCTATCTGCTGATTAAAAATAATTTTCCCGTCACGCAGAAGAACCAGCAGTGTTTCACCCGCATGGCTTAGGTTTTCAAGCTTGGGCAGGCCAAGAAAACCACAGCTCCCCTTGACGGTATGAATCACTCTAAAGGTACTATCCAGTAAGCTCTGATCATCTGGATTTTTTTCAAGCCCAATCAAATTCTGAGCCATACGCTCCAGATTCTCATGGCTTTCAACGAGAAACTCTTGCAGCACTTCATCACCATAGTCCATACTCATAAAAGCACCAATCCATTGACATAAGAATCAATCAATATCCCTCCAGCCATGCATCACTCTATACGACTGATTGAATTGCCTAGCTTACACATTAAAGAGACAAACATATAGCACAAGCTTTCACGGGTCTTAAAAAACAGTCCAGCCTGCCGATCCGAATCACTGCGTAACACAGCGATGTTTTTCTAGCGGAGGTTTTAGTCGCATTGCCATAGTAAGGGACGCGGAAAGAATAAAGTATCCAGATTATGCGCAGGATAGTAGTTGGATTCAAGGCGCCAAATCAAGCGCATAAGCAAGCCCTGAATGGGCGCGATAGCCTACTGTCTTTAGTCGTGACTGATGCTGCAACGCAGAAGGCGAGCTTTTAAACCAACAGAATGGGATGATGTGTTTGCTCCCTCTCCCTCCGGGAGAGGGTTGAGGTGAGGGAATCAACGATTTGACTAAGCCTTTTCGGCATCCTTCACCAACTATAAAAAATAGTTGACGCTCTACGTTAGGGCCACGGAAAGAATAAAGTATCCAGGTTATGCGCAGGATAGTTGTTGGATTCAAGGCGCAGAAACAGGCGCATAGCTGGGCCTATGTAACTGTTTCTGCAACGTAGAAGGCGAGCTTATAGACCAGTACGTGGATGTTTTATTATTTCCGCGGCCCTTAGCCAAACAAACCGTTTCTCTTGCTTCCCGTGGAGAATCTGCCCCCCCGCGAAGGCGTGGGTTGAAAATTCGGTTCATATCTGATTTTACGCAGTAGGTTTACCATTCTAGGACAAGCTCCTAGCATTACTGAAATTTTTTTTAAGGAGTCTTCATTGATGCACCAAATCTGGACCCTGCTAACAAATAATACCCTGTTGGATATTACCCTTGCTCACTGGCTGATGGCAGCCACCTCTCTATTTTTAACCGTGGTCGCGCAGAGAGTATTAATTTCCACGTTTAAGCGCTTAGCCAAACAGCTAACCTCGCGCACAGCAACCAAACTCGATGATGTGCTTCTTGCTGCAGCCGAACGACCCGCCAATATGTTTGTGCTAATGTTAGGACTTTTACTCACGGTTCATCTACTGCAACCACCCGCGGACATTTTCCCGCTAATAAGCATCGTAGATCATACTGGTCGTGTCATCACAATTATTCTCGGCATCTGGTTTTTATGGCGGTTAATTTCAGGAATCTCGGCCTATTCCACTTCCAAAGCGCATGAGAAAGATTCGGCACTGGATCATCAGCTGGTACCCTTTATTGCCAAAACGCTGAAAATATTTTTAGTCATGACGGCCGTACTTGTGGTGGCGCAAAATATGGGCTATTCCATTTCAGGCCTGATTGCTTCGCTTGGTATTGGCGGCATCGCCATCGCCATGGCTGCAAAAGATACCATCGCCAATGTGTTTGGCTCCATCATGATTCTGGTTGATCGGCCTTTCACGCTGGGGGATTGGATTAAAACAGCCGAATTTGAAGGCGTTGTTGAGGATATAGGTTTTCGTTCAACCCGAATTCGCACATTTGAGCGCACCTTAGTCAATGTGCCCAATTCATCACTCGCCAACATGGTGATCGACAATATTGATGCCCGAAATGAACGACGCATCAAAATGCGTATTGGGCTCACCTATCATACCACCGCCACAGAGATGAAGGCGGCCATTGCTGGCATTGAAAGCATCCTTGAAAACCATCCGGGCGTAGATCAAGGCTATAAATTAGTGAAGTTTGATGAATTTGAAGACTCTTCCCTGTCCATCTTCCTCTACTATTTTTCTGCCAGTAAAGTATGGGCAGATTACCTACAAGTGCGCCAAGAGGTAAACATGCAGATGATGGAACTGCTTGAATCACTCAATCTTGAATTTGCCTTCCCAACGCGCACCTTGCTCGTTGAACAGAACCAACAAGAGCTTTTTCCCCAATAAAAGGCTCCACAATTGCCGGTTAAAAAGGCAGTTCACCACGGCAGCAGCGGGTCTGACCTGATAAAATCTTTATATTTTCAATATTTTGAGTCCAATAAAGACTATTTTAAAGGGCTTAGCGTGTTCATTTCACCACCAAAACTGGTACTGTAACTCGATGTTAAGCAGAGCGTTTTTTTGCGTTGGATTCCCGATTCAACCCTCGGGAATGACGGTCTATTGCCGTGAGTAACGGCAAGGGCAGGGCGTATCTCACTCGTTATGGCCGTCAGGTCGGGAGACTATGGGGATTGAGGTCAAACAGCTTGTTGAAAAAACATTCTAACCGAAAGCATCTCGTAGTATTTATCATTGTAGGTGTACTGTCTTACAAGGAAAGCCCCTTTTTATTTAGGCTAATGCATGCCCCGTAGCAAGAGTGGTTTTGTATGTTGTGTATTGATAGTAACGCCCCCATTGCTCTATTTCGTTCGCTTCGATAGTGTGCCGAGTCTCAAATTATGGGGTAGCATTTTTATTATCCCTTATCCTGACTCTAAATTCTGAGGTTTATCATGCTTGAATCAATGCGTAGTCACGCCCAAGGCTGGA
>JAUZRH010000197.1 GCA_030950555.1 Mariprofundus sp.
CAGTTGCGATGTAACGTAAGGGCCGCGGAAAGAATAAATCATCCACGTGCTGGTCTATAAGTCCGCATTCTGCGTTGCCACAGAGTTACTACTAAAGACAGTAGGCTAGCGTGCCCATTCAGGGCTTGCTTATGCGCTTGATTTAGCGCCTTGAATCCAACGACTATCCTGCGCATAATCTGGATAATTTATTCTTTCCGTGGCCCTTAATCTTTGGGATTACTCCCGCCGACCCAGCGACACTTCCCGGCGGATGGCTAATCCTTCTCGGGACGGGATCTTCCCCCGCAAGAACCGACGACCTTGCCCGGCCGCACGGATGTTTTATTCTTTCCGAGGCCCTTACTTTATCAATAACGCCCTGAGCAATGCTTCAAGCTTCAACTGATCGGCAGTAAAGCCGCGAATACCTTCAGCCAGCTTTTCAGTTGCCATGGCATCCTCATTTAACTGCCAACGATATTCTCCCGCAGAGAGTAACTCCTCACGCTCACTACGCGCGCCCTCATCGATGAGTATCCGCGTCACCACCTCACGGCTTGCCTCTAACTGCTGCATCAGTGAGGGGCTAATCGTCAAACGGTCACAACCAGCCAAGGCTAAAATTTCACCAACACTGCGAAAGCTCGCGCCCATCACATCCGTGTGGTATCCATGTTTCTTATAATACTGATAAATCTGCTGCACCGATAATACACCCGGGTCTTCAGCCGCTAGATAATCGTGACCGTGTTTCGCCTTATACCAATCCATAATGCGACCAACAAAGGGCGAAATCAAAAACACACCAGCATCAGCACAAGCACGCGCCTGCGCCATAGAGAACATCAGCGTCAGATTACAGTTAATGCCCTCGCGCTCCAACCGTTCGGCGGCACGAATCCCCTCCCATGTGGAAGCGATCTTGATCAGAATACGATCGCTCGCGATCCCCTGTTTATCGTAGAGCTCAACCAACTTATGAACACGCGCAATAGTCGCATCAGCATCAAAGGAGAGGCGGGAATCCACCTCTGTTGAAATGCGACCAGGCACAATCGATAGCACCTCACGGCCAATCATAACCGCCATCATATCACCGGCATCTTCAATCAGACGATCCGCATCGCTACTTTGCGTCTTTGCCCAAGCTACCGCCTCATCCAGCAAGCCACTATATTCAGCTTGATTAGCCGCCTTCAACAGCAGCGACGGATTGGTCGTAGCATCAATCGGTTGCCACTGACGAATGGCCTCTATATCACCAGTATCAGCGACCACTGTTGTCATCTGTCGTAACTGTTCGAGTTGTGTTTGCATCATTCTCTCCTCCCCCTCTTTATCATCCTGATTCCAACCTGATTCAAATCTCATCTATGCAAAGATATTCTCTCTGATATTTTACTCGATAGCAACCGTGCTTCGTCATTTCCGATTGAATCGCGTACAATCGCCGCCATGAATCACTCTCGAATTTTGCTGACCACCCTAAATGCGCGTTACTCCCATAGCTCCATCGGCCTGCGCTATCTCTATGCGAATATGCACGAACTCCAGTCACAAAGCAGTATTCGTGAGTTCACCATCAGTGACAATATCCCTGATATCGCCGAGCAGCTACTAAACGCACAGCCGACCATCATCGGCATCGGCGTCTATATCTGGAATGCCTGCGAATGTGCCGAGTTAGTCACCCTTATCAAACAGATCGCGCCTGAAACGATTATTGTACTCGGTGGCCCAGAGGTGAGCTATGCGCCGATGCGACTAAATTTTGATAGGGCTAACTATATTATTCAGGGCGAAGGTGATTGCAGCTTTTATGAACTAAGCAGAGCTCTACTCACCGGTCTCACACCCACCCAGCGCATCATCCCCGGCATCATGGCTGATCTTGAGAACCTCATCCTCCCCTACGATTACTACAGCGATGAAGATATTGCCAATCGTTATATCTATATTGAAGCATCGCGTGGTTGTCCGTTTCTCTGCGAGTTTTGTCTCTCGTCCATCGACAAAAAGGTGCGCGATATCAACACTGATAAGCTTTTACAGGCACTGGAAAAACTCTGGCAGCGGGGCGTACGCAGCTTTAAATTCATTGACCGTACCTTTAATCTCAATGTAAAGATCGCCTCACAACTGCTAGACTTTTTTCTCGCCAAGCAGCCCTGCTTTGTTCATTTTGAAGTCATCCCAGATCACTTCCCCGAGGCACTCAAGGAGCGTATTGCCCAATTCCCCGCCGCAGCCCTACAACTGGAAATTGGTATTCAAACCTTGAACGAAGAGGTAGCCAAGCGTGTCCACCGCAACCTGAAATTGGATAAAATAAGAGCCAACATCGCCTTTCTGGAGGAGAAAACCGCTGTCCACATGCATCTCGATCTGATTGTCGGCCTACCCGGTGAAACCCTTGCAAGTTTCGGTGAGAGTTTAAATCAACTCTGCACCATGGCGCACTCAGAAATTCAGATCGGTATCCTTAAAAAACTCTCCGGCACCACATTAGAGCGCCATGATGCACAGTTCGGCATGATCTACGCCACCCGTCCACCCTATGAGATTTTAAAAAACAACCTATTAAGCTTTTCCGAGATACAGCAGATGAAACGTTTTTCCCGTTTCTGGAACCTCTTTTATAACAGCGGCAACTTCAAAAAAAGCATCCCTCTTCTCTGGCCGGAAGGTGATGTGTATGAACAATTCAGCGCCTTTTCTCTCTGGGTGTTTCAACAGACAAAGAGCACTTGGCAAATATCACTCGATCGCCTCACCGCCCTACTTTTCGACTATCTCTGTGATATCAAACAGGCTCAACGCGATCATATTGCCCTCCTGCTGATTGACGACACCATGAAACTAAAGGGCCGCAAAATGCCCAAATGTCTGCACCCTTTCGCGCATGATATCACGCTCTCACAACAACAGGACCGCAGTAAGCACAACAAGCGCCAGCTTCGACACGCCCCTGAGTAAGACGGTGCAACAGCTTGTTCAGCCGTTTCGATGATCAAGCCTTAGGGCCACGGAAAGAATAAAGTATCCAGATTATGCGCAGGATAGTTGTTGGATTCAAGGCGCCAAATCAAGCGCATAAGCAAGCCCTGAATGGGCGCGATAGCCTACTGTCTTTAGTCGTAACTCTGTGGCAACGCAGAATGCGGACTTATAGACCCGCACGTGGATGATTTATTCTTTCCGCGGCCCTTAGTTTAAAGGGCTGCATTACCTTTCTTTTTTAATAGACCGCAAGATAGCTGAGCTTTGTACGTAATCAGGAATATTTTGAACATGTTTGTTTATAATCATTATCTTCGTGTCCTTCGTAAACGCTGTGGTGGAAAGTCTTTGACTATTTTATGGAT
>JAUZRH010000198.1 GCA_030950555.1 Mariprofundus sp.
AGTGCCAGTATGTTTTTCATCGTAAGCAGTTTGATGATGAAATATATAAAGATATAGAAAAAGCCCTAGAACGATATAAATAGCACGCATGGCGGGGCTACCTGAGTACAGGAGAAAACGTTTTGAGTTTTGCTAAAAAAATAGCATCCTTCATTTTCCGGTTTACACATGAAGGCTTTTCTTAAGACGGAAAAGGCTTCGCCAAATAGTCGATCCCCTCACCCAAGACCTATACCCGAGGGAGAGGGCTTGGGTGAGGGGATTAAATCAAGCGCCCTGCTTGGAGTCAACAGCATGGATTTCCGCCCCACGTCTTCGCGGGGGAAGCAAGTGGCGGCGTTCCCGCTACGCGATAGGGTTTATTAGACTGCCCGAATCAATGCACACCCGCCCGTCATTCCCGAGGGTTGCATCGGGAATCCATATCAAAAAGAACGCTCTGCTTGATTCTAAAACCATGGATTCCCGTCTCTACGGAAAGCAAGTGGCGGTGTTCCCGCTACGCGATAGAGCGTTTTGTTTGATATGGATTCCCGTCTTCACGGGAATGACGGTCAAATACACACCAAAGCAAACCTGATTAGCTAATCCTATCGCGTAGCGGGAACGCCGCTCAAGCTTCCCGAGGGTTGAATCGGGAATCCACATCACCAGAAACGCTCTGCTATGCGTTCCCACGCAGGAGCGTGGGAACGAGGGATTAATAAATCACGCCCTTTTGCAAAACCGATTTATCCCATATGTGATCAACGCGTGCGCGATTACGCAGTAATAACTGCGCATCAGGTGGGTCAGTTTCTGTGAGCATAAGTGGGTCAATTTTAGTGAGCGTTGAAGGGTTAACTGCGGTTGCGGCGGATAGTATCCCATACAAGATAGGCGATAGTCGCTGCGCCGATAAATACTACGGCGATAATTAGTATTATTTCGGTTCTTTCACTGACTATGCCGCCGACAAATATGTGTACGCAATAACCAAAAATAAAAAGGGACGCGATGCCGCTGATGCCATAAACTAATAACTCTTTCATTGGCGTATGTTGATAGCTGCTATGTAGCTTAGCAAGTATAGATTCAATTGTTTCTATTGTGCTGAGCCGGTTTTGAGCGTTTAGCACTAAGAGTCAATTGCAAAACTCGTGAGCGGCGATCGGCGGCCCCACTTTGGCCCAACCCGCGCTGTTGTTTGCGCCATGGAACCACCATGCACCTCATTCCACCTCAAAAATGGACTCAAAGTGGGATTGCCGCTCATCCACCCAGAGTTTTGCAATTGGCTCCTAAGTAAGCAAAATATTCAGAGCCATTTACTGCAGAGGAGTAAACGGTGGGTTTTGGATGCTTAGGTTTTTTTGCCGCAGCAGCGTTTGGTTTTGAGTTGGCTGCCACAGGGGCAGGGTGCGTTGCGTGCTGCTTCAGTGATCGTGCAGTTACCATCAAGATAGCGCCAGTGTCCCTGTTGTTGCGCAAAACGACTGGTTTCATGCAGGCACATGATCTTGTTGCCTTCGCGGAAGATGGCGATAAATTCAACGCTATCTTCCGTACTGCTTTTGATGATTAAGCCGAGCCAATTAGTGGTTGTGGGCGATATCTTTGATGGGCGTGTTTTAGAATGGTAGCTCTGACGCAGATAATCCCAGTAGCCTAAAACATAGGCGGAGTAACGTGATTGCATCACGGCTTCTGCATTGGGGGCTATAGCACCTTCAATGATGTTTTTACAGCAGTGGCTGAACGTGTTGCCGCTTCCACATGGGCAGTTGCTTTCACGCATCTGTATCATCTCCGTCCGGATCAATGATATGACGAATAATCTCCTCTTCACTGATCCCTTCACCACTAACAGTCTTATGTTGCAGCGAAATCGATGCCGCATGCACACTCTCTTTGTTGCCGCTGATGAGTGGGTGCCAATCGAAAAGCGGCTTTTTTTCGTGCAGCAGGCGATAGGCACAGCTCGCTGGTAGCCAGGCGTACTGTTTGTCCGTTAGTTTGCGGATATCCATACAATCCTCAATAATAGTGCTGCGCTGGGGGTAATCGATACAGTGGCAGTTGGTTGGGTTGAATAGTTTACAGCGAATATCGGTATACAGAATCTCATGGCTATCTTCATCTTCAAATTTCCAGACACAGCAGCGACCACAGCCATCACAGAGTGATTCCCACTCGCTATCAGACATCTCTTGAAGGCTTTTTTCTTTCCAAAACATGACGTTCTCCTAAATAGACCCTGTTATTCGCTTTTCATCGGACGAAAATCCAAGGCAATCCCACTTGCTCTCGCGACGCTCTTTATGCTCGGACAAGCTCCTAGCGCAGAATCCATACCCTACCCACAATCCCCCACCGACAGCCACTATATGTTGCTTTTTGGACCATCGCGTGGCGCTTCGATGGAGCGAGAGAGCTGGGCATCATCAGAATGTACATATCTGACTTATCATAGAATACCTGAATCAAATTATGTAACTGTTGATAAATGAGCTTCTTTCCACTTATGGCTCACGAGAGAACGGGAAAAAGTGGCCCTGAGCAGCTTGACAATGGTTGGGTGCTGGGGACTATTGGCATTCGGTGGGGAATTGTGGGTATCTGTGCCATAGTAAACGTGGATAGTCGGAGAGATGAATGTTTCAGGGTGAGTTCAGCAATAATATGGATGATAAGGGACGCGTAAGCATCCCCGCGTCTTTCCGTGATGTGCTGAATAATTGCCATGCCGATGGAAAAATAACCATTACTCGCTCGCATAATACGCCGTGCCTGATTGCTTACCCTACGCGTGAATGGAATCGATTGCAGAATGTGATTAAAGAGATGCCTGCGAATATTAAACGCCACTATATCCGTGCTGTCATCACCCCGTCACAATCATTTACGCCCGATCGGCAAGGGCGCGTATTGTTGGCTGCTGGTTTGAGAGAGCATGCTTCTTTATCACGTTCGGTGCATTTCGCCGGTACGGGTGAGACGTTTGAAATATGGGATAAGAGTTGCTGGGATGCGCAGTTGCAAGCCGATCTTCTTGCACTGCAAGATTTTGAGTTGGATATGTAATGGCTGAAATCGAACAGTATTCCGCACATATTCCCGTTCTTAGAGACCAATTTGTTGAGGCAATGTTTTCAGATCCGGATGGTTGTTATGTTGACTGTACGTTTGGTCGGGGTGGCCATAGTCGTGAACTGCTGGCTAAGCTGTCGGCAAAAGGACGTTTGCTAGCGATTGATAGAGATCCAGAAGCGATTATAGTCGGCCAAAAGCTGGCTGCAGAAGATGAGCGCTTTAGCATTGAACACAGTGATTTTGGCGCTTTAGGCGCCTTGCTTGATGTCAGAGGCTGGTACAAAGTAAGTGGGATCGGCTTTGATCTGGGGGTTTCATCACCGCAGGTTGATGATGCTACGCGTGGTTTTTCATTTAGGCATAGTGGGCCACTCGATATGCGTATGGATAGCAGTCAGGGTAAGTCACTGCTGCAGTTGTTGGAACATGTAAGCGAACGAGATTTAATCGAAATTTTACGTAAATACGGCGATGAACGTTATGCTCAGCGCATCGCAAGAGCCATTTTAAAAGCCCAACATGCATCGCTGCTGGCGACTACGGCGGAACTGGAAAATATCTGTTTTCATGCCGTGCCTAAAAAAGCTCGATATGGTACAACGCATCCCGCTACACGCACCTTTCAGGCGCTACGGATCTGGGTCAATGATGAGATGGGACAGATTGATCATGCGATTGAAGCAGCTATCGATCATCTGCAAGATGCTGGTCAGTTGGCGGTGATCTCCTTTCACTCTGGCGAAGATCGACGTATTCGTGATCTGATTGAATCACATGTACATGCCTGTATCTGCCCGCCGCAGATGCCTATTTGTGTTTGTGGTAAAAAACCAACGATGCGTTGGTTGCAGAAAAAGCCTTTGCGTGCAAGTGAGCAAGAGCTTGAAACTAATCCACGTAGTCGCTCGTCGATGCTGCGTGTTGCACAGCGTTTGAGCGAGCAGGAAGGTTTGAAACTATCAGGTTATAGCGGAGTGAGCGCTTGATCGCCTTGCGTCCTTGGATGGGCGTGGCTATGGCTGTGGTTGTTTTGGCCGGTAGTCAGGTGTGGTTATCACACCTGCGTTATGAGTTATCATTGGCTTCGCAGCGTTTGATGGCTGAGCAAGAGGTGATGACGTTAGAGGCGAATAAGCTGGGTTTAGAAATTGCCAATTTGACCCGGCCTGAGCGTTTGCGTGAAATTGCCCGCAGTAAATTGAGCATGGCGCCACCTCGGCCAATGCAGCTGTTGCACCTATGAACGATAAAGAGCAGCTATTTGTACGCCGCCGTATTGAATTTATCGCGGGGCTGTTGGCTCTCGCGATACTGCTTCTTGTTGTACGCGTTGTGGACCTACAGTGGTTACAAGGTGACAAGTTAAGCAATATGGCTGAAAAACAGCGTTATCGTGAATTTACGACGCAGGCGATGCGTGGCCCTATTCTGGATCATAAGGGACGTGTGTTGGCCGAGAGTGTTGAAGTACCGTCGATTGCCGCGGTTGCCGATGAAGTCCCCGCCAGCAGTATTGCGCTACTGGCAGAAAAATTGGGTATATCAGTCAAACGGCTGCACAAGAAGCTATACCACCGTACAGGTTTTGTATGGTTGGCACGTCAGATTTCACCTGCGCGCGCTGCGCGTGTGATGGCGCTGGATATTGCCGGTGTACGTATGGAAACAGAGTGGCGTCGTTATCAGCCGCTGGGTCCTGTAACGGGCCATCTGCTGGGTTTTGTGGGTATCGATGGCAATGGCCTAGAAGGCATGGAACGGCGTTGGAACAGTGCCTTAAAGGGCGAAGCGGGTATTCGCCAAGTACGCCGAGATGCGCGGGGTCACTCCTTGCCTGATGGTGTATGGTTGCGTGACGCGGTTGCTGGCAAAGCGCTGACACTTACTTTGGATGCCACTATTCAGAGTGTGGCTTATGCTGCACTGGCCGATGCTGTGCATGAGCAGCATGCCAAGGGTGGTTCGGTAGTTGTGCTGCGGCCTGCGGATGGGGCGGTCTTAGCGATGGCCAATTGGCCAGGTTATAATCCAAATAATTTCGGTAAATATCATCCGGGCGAATGGCGTAATCGGGCCATTACTGATGTGTTTGAGCCAGGCTCAACGATGAAACCATTTACCATTGCGGCAGCCCTGCAATCGGGGCGTTGGCAGCCGGATTCATTGATTTTCTGTGAAAATGGCTCCATGAAAATTGCCGACTATACGATTCATGATGATCATAAAGAGGGCTGGCTGGATGTGACGGGTATTTTGATGCGTTCTAGTAATATCGGTGCGGCCAAGTTAGCGCTAGATGTCGGTTCAAATAAGCTCTATTCGATGTTGGAAGGGGTTGGCTTTGGTCGTCGCAGTGGGGCGGGACTGAGCGGCGAGTCACGTGGTATTGTGCTTGCCCCTGAACGTTGGGGCCCCGTTGAGACAGCGAATATCGCCTTTGGCCAGGGCATCGCTGTGACGCCGTTGCAACTTGCAGCGGCCTTTTCGGTTTTAGCTAATAAGGGTGTCTATACAGTGCCGCGGCTGTTTGTTGATCAAGAAAAAAAGCAAAAAAGAGTACTGACGCCGACTATTGCAGCACAAATTTTAACCATGCTTGAGTTTGCCACGAGTGCCAATGGTACGGGCAATGGTGCGGTGCCGGCAGGTTATCGTATTGGTGGTAAAACGGGCACAGCCCAGAAGCCCGGCCCTCATGGTAGTTATAGTAAAGAGAAATATATGGCGGTATTTGCCGGTATTGCGCCGATTGATGATCCACAGTTGGTGATTGTCGTGGTGGTTGATGAGCCGCAAAACAGTATTTACGGAGGTACGGTGGCCGCACCTGTTTTTCGTCATATTGCTGAAAGTGTCCTTCCTTATCTGGGGGTTCCGGTGCGTATTGAGGATCCTACAGCGTGGCGAAAAATGGCGATTGCCGCTGAAGCTCCAGCTAGAGATGAGAGCGCCATTTATGGTATGTCGATGCGCGAAATTAGACGCTATGCAGGCAAGCATGGCATACGCCTGCATGTGCATGGCTCCGGCTGGGTAGAACGTTATAAACCACGCGCCCTTTTAACACTTGAGCAAGGTGATGCGCTAGAGGTGTGGCTGCATGATTAACCAGCAGATACGGGCGATCGAATTAAGTCGTGGCTTTTCACTGCGCGAACTGGCTGCTGAAGGGCTGGGGATATTGCATGATGAGCGTGGTGAAGATGTGCTTATGATGGGAATCTGTGATGATTCGCGTGATGCACGGCCAGGTTTTGCACTGTTTTGTCTACCTCGTAGCCGCGCACGGGCGGCTGAATATGTGGAAGCGGCGAGTCAGTTAGGCGCCACCGCTGTTATTGCTGTGGCGATGGATGTGAGTTTTGGCGCTGGGCTTGAGCTGCCTGTATTGCATCTTTCATCGATGCAGGAAGCCGGCATGTTGATACGTAAGCTATTGGCATCTGAACAGTTGGATACAAATTTTTATGGTATTACGGGTACGGATGGAAAAACCAGTGTTGCTTGGATGCTGCGCAATGCCTTAGCCCGTTATCAAGCAAAACCGGTGTGGAGTTCAGGCACACTGGGCTGGTTGCGTAGTCCGCATGATGTGGTTGATATTGGCAATACCACGCCATCGATGTTGAATATGCATGCCATGCTGGCCGCGGCCAAACAGCAAGGCGTGCACAGTGTTGTTTGTGAAGTATCTTCCCACGGCATTGAACAAGAGCGTATTGCAGGTATCGATTTTGATACGGCAGTGTGGACCAATATGGGCCATGACCATCTACAGGATCATGGTGGTTATCCAGCTTATCTGAAAATTAAAGCCTCTTTTGTTCAGCAGGTAGCTGATGCTGGTGGCCATGTGGTGGCGAATGCGGATTATGATGATATTCGTCATCATGTGGCAGCAGGTGCTTATTGGTATGGTAGAGGCTTGCAGCGGGATGATGTGGATCTGGCGTGGGAACAAGACCTGCCTGGACTACTACGCTTACAGAGCGGTCAGGATCAAGTGCTGATTGAAGATATCCCGCTGGGTGATTTTCATGCTGAAAATGTGGCATGTGTAGCGCTGACCTTAATGATTTCGATGGCTGTGCCGCTGTGGGAACTGCCGCAATTATTGGGTCATGCCAGTGCGCCGTGTGGTCGCATGCAAGCCCTAACGGCTAGTTGTGGACAGGTGTTTATCGATTATGCTCATACCGCCGAAGCGCTGGAGCGCTGTCTGCAGTCGGCTAGAAAACTCACACGTGGCCGCTTGATGGTGGTGTTTGGTTGTGGTGGTGAACGCGATCGTCAAAAACGACCTCAGATGGGTATGGTGGCCGTTGAGTTGGCTGATCTGGTTTGGATCACCTCGGATAATCCGCGTGGTGAAATGCCTGCTGTGATTGCTTCTGAAATTGAGCAGGGCATGCGGCAGCCTTATAGTGCAAAAGTACATTTACAGCTTGATCGAGGTAAAGCGATTGGTGAAGCTGTTGCAGCGCTGAGGGATGGTGATCTGCTGATTATCGCTGGCAAGGGTCATGAAAATTATATGGATATATGTGGTCAACGCTTAGCGTGGAGTGATGAAGATATTGCTATCAGCTGTTTACAACAGCAGTCACGGAGCTCAGCCACTAGCCGGCAAATGCGTTTGAGTGGCGATGAGCTACTGCGCGCCACGTCTGGTGAGTGGTTACATGGTAAGCTGGACTGGCTGGGTGAATTAAAAACTGACACACGTCATTTCCGCGAGGGTGACTGTTTTTTAGCACTGCGCGGTGGCCAATTTGATGGTCATGCATTTGCCTCTTCGATTGCGCATAAGGCGCAGCTGTTGATTGGTGATACCGAGGGCGTCGCACTGTGGTCAGATTTGGCCGTACCCCAGCTGCGTGTAGCTGATAGCCTCAAAGCCTTGGGTGATATCGCTCATGCATGGCGAATGAAGCTTACACAGACCAAAGTGATCGCCATTTCAGGTTCCTTTGGTAAAACTAGTTTGCGTTCGCTATTGCAGCATACGTTGATGACTTTGGGCGTTGATGTGGCCGCCACTACGGCCAATTATAATAACCTCATCGGTGTGCCAAAAACATTGATGGCACTGCCGGCGGATGTGCACGTAGCACTGGTTGAGTGCGGCATATCTGAGCAGGGTGAGATGGCGCGCCTGTCAGCCATCGTGCAAGCCGATGTGGCGGTGTTAACGGGGCTCAATGGTACGCATGCTGAAGGATTGGGTGGCTTAAAAGGGGTGATGGCAGAAAAAGCTGCGCTGTTTGTGCATCTCAATGAGCCTGCATGGTGTGTGCTCGGCGAAGGTGTGGCAAGGCAGCTGCGCGCAGATGGTCTGCCGCTGCCGGCGGATGTTATGGATGTAGAAGGCATAGCACTGCAATACGCTCTTGATGGCACGATGATGGCTTTGACCTTAGGCGATGAACGGCTTGAAATTGAATTAGCGCTGCCCGCCCGTCACTGGGCTGCCAATATGCATCTGACGGCGGCCATTGTGTTGCGTCTGTTGCCTCAGTTTAGTTTAACGGACGTCGTTGGAGCTTTGGAATCATGGCAGCCTATTGCAGGTCGCATGCAAATCTGTAAGGGCAGCTCGGGCTGTAAGGTGCTTGATGATAGTTATAATGCAAACCCCGCTTCAATGCAGGCAGCGATTGATACGCTAAGCAAGATGTCTGGTTGCAAAATAGCCGTGCTGGGCGATATGGCTGAGCTTGGCGATGCGAGTGCGTTGGCGCATGCGGAACTAAATGTGGATGGGATTGATCAGCTGTATTTGGTGGGAGAGAAGATGCGCGCTCTGGCAGCGACCTCGTTGGTTGCGCGGTGGTATCCCGATCACCGTGCGGTGGCTGCCTCTCTGAGTCATGAGTCGTTTGGCCCGAAAGATATTATTCTGGTGAAAGGTTCACGCAGTATGGCGCTGGAAACGGTGGTTGAGCTGCTCTGTTCCAAGCTTGTTGAGGAGGTGTCGGTTGCTCTATAACTTCCTCTACCCACTGGCTGACCAATACTCATTTTTTAATCTGTTTCAGTACATTACTTTTCGCACGGTCTACGCCTTGGTAACCTCATTGGTGATCTGTTGGGTGATGGGGCCATGGTTTATACGTTGGTTGGAGAAACAACAAAGCAATGGTCAGCCTATTCGCAATGATGGACCACAAACCCATCTGAAAAAACAGGGTACGCCAACGATGGGTGGACTGTTGATTCTGTTTGCCCTGACCGTGACTACACTATTATGGGCGGATCTGACAAATGGCTTTATTTGGCTAGCACTGCTGGTGACCTTAGGCTTTGGTTTGGTGGGTTGGCTGGATGATTATTTGAAGATTATGCGTAATAATCCCAAGGGGCTGGCCGGCCGTTGGAAATTACTCCTGCAGGTGCTCTTTGGATCGATCGCCGCAGTGGGTTTGGTGATGATGACCGAACCGGTTGTCGATATTCCATTTTTTAATACACAATGGAATATGGGTTGGTATTATGGCCTGTTTGTGCTATTTGTGCTGGTGGGAGCCTCCAATGCGGTCAATCTGACAGATGGTTTGGATGGTTTGGCGGTAGCACCTACTTTTATGGTGGCATCGGCTTTGGCGGTGGTGGTCTATTTGGCGGGTAATATCAAGTTTTCTGCCTACCTGATGATTCCATTTGTGCCGGGTGCAGGTGAGTTGGCGATATTTTGTGGCGCCTTGGTAGGCGGCTGCCTTGGCTTTCTGTGGTTTAATAGCTATCCGGCGCAAGTGTTTATGGGTGATGTGGGGGCCTTGGCACTGGGTGGTGCGCTCGGTTTTGTCGCATGTGCGGTTCATCAACAGCTGCTTTTGGGGATTGCTGGTGGGCTATTTGTGCTTGAAACAGTGTCAGTGATTGTGCAAGTGGCAAGTTTTAAACTAACTGGCAAACGCGTCTTTCGTATGGCACCGATTCATCACCATTATGAACTAAAAGGGTGGCCGGAGCCCAAAGTGATCGTCCGTTTTTGGATTATCTCCATATTATTGGCGCTGGTGGCGCTCTCCACCTTGAAAATCCGATGAATATGCCGCGTCAGAAAAAGTGCGCTGTCATCGGCATGGGAGTCACTGGACAATCAATTGTTCGCTTTTTACAAGCGGCAGGCATTCGCTGTGAAGCTTTTGATGAGTCGGCTGTTGCACTAGCGCCAGATCTATCGGTTGCTATGCATATAGGTACGTTGGATGGGAAAAAACTGCTGACATTTGATGAGATTATCGTCTCACCGGGGGTTAATTACCATCACCCAGCCCTTGTCGCAGCGCGCGCAGCTGGTATTCCTGTGTATGGTGATTTAGATCTTTTTGCGGCAAAATTCAGTGGTGAACTGCTGGCCGTGACGGGCACAAATGGTAAAACAACGACAGTGTCATTGATTGAAACGATGTTGGATATTCTGCCCGGCGGTATTGTGGCGGCAGGCAATATTGGTAAACCGATGTTGTCGCTGCTGGCGGATGATGCACAACCGTTTAAGCGAGTGGTGCTGGAGCTTTCTAGTTTTCAATTAGAGCGAGCTGAGCATATTCACCCCCACTGGGCGATATTGTTAAATCTGCAACCCGATCACGCGGATATGCATCTGGATATGGCAGCTTACGGTGCCGCAAAAGTGCGTCTATTTGACCATCAGGGTGATGGCGATAGGGCGTTGTTACCAGCCGATCAACAGTGGAACACGTTAGCTGCAGCGTTGGCTGAGCGTGGTGTTAGCGTAAGGCGCTTTGGCTTTGCTTCATCAGCACAGGTCGTCTGTGGTGTGGAGCTGTTGGCGAACGGTGATAAGCAGCTTTTCTGGCATCATGGTGATCGCCTGCAGCGCTTGGATAGTAAGCAGATTCTGGTAAAAGGTGAGCATCAGTATCTGAATCTGGCTATCGCAGCGCAGGCGGCAGCAGATTATGCCATCACAGCAAGCGTTATAAAGCAGTCACTCAGCTCATTTCGTGGGCTGCCGCATCGCCTGCATTCGCTGGGCATGGTGCAAGCAAGAGAGTGGTATAATGATTCAAAAGCTACCAATCCGGATGCGGCAGGCGCGGCACTGAACGCCTTTGATAAAGTGATCTGGATCTGTGGTGGCCTACGAAAAGAGCTGGATCTATTGGTGCTAAAAGATACCGTGGCAGCACATGTGGCTTTGATGTTGGTAACGGGTCGTGATACGGCTCCCTTCATCACGTTGGCCAAACTGGCCGGCGTGCCGGTGAGCGCTGTTGGTAGTATTGAAAAGGGCGTCAAAAAAGCTGCTGCGGGGGTGGCAAAGCTGCCTGTTTTATTGTCACCGGCTGCAGCGAGTCAAGATCAATTTGCGAATTATGCTGAGCGGGGCAACTGCTTTGCTGCGGCTGTGGCGGCTCTGGACGTGAAAGAATGAGTGTGGTTGTGAAAAAAACAACTGATCGTCTGCAGGCGCCCGATCCTATTTTATTGGGCTGCATACTGGCGTTGCTATTATTTAGCCTGCTCATGGTCTATAGCACGAGTGTTAGCGTGGCGGAGGTGCGTTACCATGCGCCACTGCGGATTATTGGTCATTGGTTGATCTATATTCCTGTTGGCCTGTTCGTGATGTGGTTGGTTTCACGTGTTGATATTACTTGGTGGCGTGTGCTGGCACTGCCGTTATTGGTGGTGGGTTTATTACTGATGATAGCCGTGCTAATCCCGGGCGTTGGACGCGAAATCAATGGTGCCCAGCGCTGGTTTTCGCTATTTGGTCAGAGTATGCAACCTGTTGAGCTATTGAAGCCAGCCGTGATTCTCTATATGGCCTATTATATGGGCTCCTTTCCAGAGCGCATGGCTCATGTGCTTCGTGGTTTGGCACCGATGCTAGTGGTATTAATGATCGTGCTTACTTTGTTGTTACTACAGCCGGATTTTGGTAGTGCTGTCCTGCTATCAGCGGTTTGTTTTGGTATGTGGTTTATTGGTGGTGTGCCGATTAGACATCTGCTGCTGTTGATCGCAACGTTTATCCCCCTTGCGATTGTCGTCATGATTGCTGAGCCCTATCGCGTCGAGCGTTTGACCAGTTTTCTGGATCCATGGCAAGATCAATATGGCAGTGGCTATCAGTTGATTCAATCCATGTTGGCTTTTGGTAGCGGGGGCCTGTTTGGCGCGGGTTTAGGACAGGGTGTGCAGAAGTTATTTTACCTACCAGAGGTGTTTACCGACTTTATCTCCGCCAGCATTGGTGAGGAGTTGGGTATGCTTGGCATGTTATCCCTGCTGTCGCTGTTTATTGTGCTGCTTGGGCGCGGTGTATGGCTGGCTATTTTGCAGGTAGAGATGTTTCCACGCCTGGTCATTATGGGTTGCATACTTTCCATCGGTCTGGCCCTGTTTATTAATTTAGGGGCAGCCATGGGGCTGCTGCCAACCAAGGGAATGCCGCTACCGTTTGTCTCTTATGGTGGCAGTGCTTTGATTGGTGAATGTATATTGATTGGCCTGGTATTGGGTGTGCAGCGTCATAGCGGTGGCAATATGCGTTTGCAAAAGAGCGCGGGAAGTGACAAAAAGAAGCGTGCGCGAGTAGATACGGTCAGTCCACATACGATGGCTCTCACTGCGCCCATCACGTCTGATCGAAAGAGAGGCCAACTGTGATGGGGAGAATACCTATGCTCTGTATTGCCGGTGGTGGAACCGGTGGTCATGTGATGCCTGCCTTAGCACTGGCTGATGCAGCAAGAGAGCGCTGGCCGGAACTGGCGGTGCGATTTATTGGCGCGGAACGGGGCTTGGAAGCAAAGCTTCTGCCTGAGCGCGGCGAGGCAGTATTGCTATTGCGTATGCACGGCATTAAAGGGTCGGGTTTGTGGCAGAAATTGCGTGTACTGCTCTGGGAGTTGCCTAAATCTGTGCTGCATATTCGCCGTAGTTGGCAAGTTGATCGCCCTGATCTGCTGGTTGGTGTCGGTGGTTATGCCAGCGTATCTGCAGTTGCCGCAGCATTATGGATGCGCATTCCTGTGCTATTGTATGAACAGAATGCCATGCCCGGGCTGGTGAATCGAACATTGGCGCGTTTTTGTAAAGGCTTGATGTTGGGTTTTGCTGCAGCAGCAGAGCATATCTCTGAGCGTGTTGAGCGTGTGGTGACAGGTAATATTGTCCGGGCGGATATTCTCACCACGACGTGGCAGCCGCATCAAGCGCTGCGCTTGTTGGTATTAGGTGGTTCCCAAGGGGCGCGCGTGTTGAATGAGACCGTGCCCAAAGCCTGTGCGCTGCTGGCAAGAGAGGGATATATTTTTCATGTGACGCATATAGCAGGCCATGATGAACAGGCACGCGAGGCGGCGGCAGATATCTATAAAGAAGCGGGCATAAGCGCCGAAGTACTCCCTTTTTGCGATGATATGGTGTCGTTTTATGGTGCAGGAGATATGATGATCGCGCGAGCCGGTGCGATGACTGTTAGTGAGGCGGCTGTTTGTGGTATGCCAACACTGTTTGTGCCGCTACCCCATGCGGCTGATGATCATCAGCGCTTTAATGCTTTGGCCATGGTTGATTGCGGTGCCGCACGGTTACTTGAACAAAAGTTATTGTCACAAGAATCGCTGGCTGAGCAGATTGAAACAATGCTGTTTGATGGCGATATGTTGCAGCAAATGAGTCAAGCTGCAGCCCATATTGCACCGACGGATGCAGCCGTTAAACAGTTGGATTTATTGGCTAAATATCTACCACTAGGGCTGTTAAATAAAGCCGTGGCTGGCAAAGATATAGCAGAGGTGTCGTTATGAAAGCGCGGGTCGATCGTATTCATTTGGTGGGCATTGGCGGCATCGGCATGAGTGGTATTGCTGAGCTGCTGCATAATCAGGGCTTTAGTGTTGGAGGTAGTGATGCGGCTGAAAGTGCCAATGTGGTACGGCTGCGCTCTCTTGGTATGCGCATTACGATTGGCCATGCCGCGGAAAATATTCACGATGCCCAAGTGGTGGTGCTCTCATCCGCCATTGATAAAAATAATCCCGAAATAGAAGCAGCCCAGCAGCAGGGCATACCAGTGATTCCGCGCGCGGAGATGCTGGCTGAGTTAATGCGTATGAAACAGGGCATCGCGGTTGCCGGCAGCCATGGTAAAACAACCATGACCTCCTTGATTGCGCATGGCATGGAGGCCGCAGGGCTTGATCCGACGTATATTATTGGCGGTCGCTTAACTGCGACGGGTGATAATGCCCGCCTGGGTTGCAGTCCATGGTTGGTTGCTGAGGCTGATGAGAGTGATGGCTCTTTTTTGCGCCTCTCTCCTACGATTGCCGTGGTCAGTAATATTGATCCAGAGCATCTGGATCATTATGGCGATTTTGACACGTTGCAGCAGGCCTTTAGGACATTTGTAAATCTTGTGCCTTTTTACGGGCGGGTGATTCTACATCATGAACATCCGCATGTGGCGGCCTTGCGTGTGGGACTGCATAAACCGGTGACTACTTATGGCAGTTCACTGCAGGCGGATCTGCACTTGGTGCACTGTGAAGCCAATGAAAAAGGTCAGCGTTTTTATGCGGCTAGTCGTAGTGACGGCGATTTGGGCGGCTTTGATTTGCCGATGCCTGGCCGTCACAATGCGGAAAATGCACTTGCAGCAATTGCAGTACTGCTGGATTTAGGTATTGATTTGGCCGTGATACGCCAGTCGCTTGCCTCTTTTGAGGGGATTCAAAGGCGCTTTCAATGTAGCTACTTGGGTGCTGGTGTGATGGTGGATGATTATGCCCATCACCCACGTGAGGTTATCGCAACCTTGACCGCCGCCCGTGATTGCTGGCCTGAGCGTCATATTAGTGTGATTTTTCAGCCCCACCGCTTTAGCCGCACGCGGGATCTGATGGATGCGTTTATGGGTGCTTTTGATACGGTCAATGAAGTGTTGCTGCTGCCAATTTATGCGGCCAGTGAAGCGGCCATAGAAGGGGTCAATAGTGAGCAACTGTGTGCAGGTATGCAGATGCGCGGTCACCGCCATGTCTCTCTAGTGATGGATCTGCAAGCCGCTGGTCGGGCTGTGGAGCAGCAGCTAAAAGCTGGAAATATTGTTATGCTATTAGGTGCGGGTTCGATTGGCAGCTTAGCAGCACAACTACGTGAGACGCTCGTATGAGTGCTTTGATAGCGCACACCTCATGGTCGCAGCGACTAGCTGAGTTGGGCCTATTGCGTGAGCATGAATTAATGGCGCGCCATACTACGCTTGCAGTAGGTGGTCCTGCGCGCTGGTTTTTTCGCCCGACCGATGCCGCTTCTCTGATAGCAGCCATCAGCCTTTTGCCCTCGGAACTGACGATTATGCCATTGGGGCGCGGTAGTAATCTGTTGGTAGCCGATCGTGGTATCGATGCTGTCGTGGTGGATCTAAGTGACCTGAATCATATTCGTTTTGATGCCTGTCATGTGCTTGCCGGTGCAGGTGTGCGTATGAGCCGTTTGGCCCGCTTGGCTGCTGAACATGGGCTTACTGGTTGTGAGTTTTTGGCTACGGTGCCCGGTGATATAGGTGGCGGCGTGGCGATGAATGCCGGTGCTTATGCACAACAGATATCAGATACACTGCTTAGCGTGGAACTATTACAACGCAGCGGTACTGTGACCAAGGTCACAGTAGATGAGCTGATGATGGCTTATCGTTGCACACATTTGCCAGTAGACGCAATCGTACTTTCAGCAAGCTTTAAGTTTGAGCCTGGTCATCCTGATGAGATACGTGAACGCATTCGTAGTATGCGCCACCGGCGTTCAGCGACACAGCCATTAGCGTTGCCGAATTGTGGTTCTGTGTTTAAAAACCCTAAAGGCGAGCATGCCGCGCGTCTGCTTGAGGCCGCCGGCTTAAAGGGTTTTTCTATTGGTGGTGCCTCTATTTCGGCCCAGCACGCAAACTTTATTGTTAATGAGGGTGAAGCGAGTAGTGGTGATATAGCAGCACTGATTACACAGGCTAAAAAAGTGGTGAAAGAAAAATTTAACATCGAACTGGAGACGGAAGTGCGTATGTTGGGAGAGTGGTTATGAAGACAATCAAAACGCGCGCTCCAGGCAGAGTTGGTGTGTTGATGGGAGGGCGTTCTGCGGAACGTGCCATTTCCTTGAAATCTGGCGCAGCCGTGTTACAAGCCTTGATCGATGCAGGCATTGATGCCATAGCGATTGATCTCCATCAGCAGTCGTGGGGTGGTGCTATCAGTGATGCGGGTATTGATACGGCCTTTATTGCGCTGCATGGCACGCTCGGTGAAGATGGTTGTATTCAGGGGCTATTGGAGATTATGGCCATCCCCTATACAGGTTCACATGTGATGGCCTCAGCACTGTGTATGGATAAACGTTTGTGTAAGCAACTGTTGGATCAAGCTGGATTGAGTACGCCGGTGGAAATTGTGATTGGTGAGCATGGACCAGCGCGTTATCCAGTATTTATAAAGCCTGTTGCGGAAGGGTCAAGTATAGGGCTGCATCAGATTGCAAGCGAAGCCGCGTGGCAGGCGCTGACGTTAGATGGTTGTTCAATGTGGATGGCTGAAATGGTAGTCACAGGCGTTGAGATTGCGGTGTCAACCTTGGCCGGTGAAGCGTTTGTACCGGTGGAAGTGGCACCGAAATCGGGTGTGTATGATTACAGCTCTAAATATACAGCGGGTGCAACGGCTTATTATTGCCCGGCGCGGCTGCCGCCTGAAACATTGCGCTACTGTATGGATATCGCTGAAAAGGCGGTGAAGGTGGCAGGCTGTGCGGGCGCGGCGCGTGTCGATATGATTGTGGGTAGGGGTGGTGAGGCTACGATATTAGAGATCAACACCCTGCCAGGTATGACCGCAACAAGTTTGCTGCCGAAAGCCGCGGCCGCAGCCGGTATCGATTTTCAGCTTTTATGTGTGCGGATTTTAGCCACAGCTTCACTGCAGGGAGCAACCGATGGGGCGCAGTAATCAGCGCCGTTCAGACCCAGCCGTGAAAAAGGCGAGGCACTATTATTTTATGGCCCGTTTTGGGCATGTACTGTTGGCACTGTTATTGCTAGCCGCCAGTGCTGGTGGCGTGCTATGGCTTAACCAGAATCTGGCAGTGCGTCAGTGGAGTGTTGAGGCACCAGAGCCTATAAAGGGGCTTATTGAAGCGCGTATGCAGGCGATGCTTGATCGTAGTTTTATGCAAACGAGGCCCGGTCTGTTGCGTCAGCAGTGGCTCGATCAGATTGCTGATATGCAAGAGGTGCAGATTGTGCGTCAATTGCCGCACACACTGCAGATCACAGCGCGCGCCCGAAGACCTGTGGCATTATGGCAGGATAGTCAGAATCGGGTGCATCTATTTGATAGTCGCGGCACGATCTATCGACTATTAGCGCGGGATGAATCGCCTGATCTGCCGTTACTGCGCTTGCATCAAAAACAGTTGCCAGCCGCGCACAAGTTGCTGCAACTATTGGCTGAGCAGCACAAGATTGAAGCATTGAGTGAAATTAGTGCGAACAGCAAATATTGGCGGCTCTATTTTTCTCATGGCGCCACTTGGCGCTTGGCTCAAAAAAACGTAAAACAACAGATTAGTGCGATGGTTAACCTGCTCTCTCAGCCTCGTTGGCGACAGGGTGAATGGTCTGTAGATACACGAATACAAAACCGCTGGTTTATTCGACCAGCAGCACGTGGAGGCGTAATCTGATGGCAAAGCATGATCAGGTACTGGTCGGGCTCGATATAGGCACAAGTAAAATTGCTTGTGTCGTGGCTGAAGCCGGACCAGATGGAAGGGTTGATGTGATCGGTTTAGGTAACCACCCTTCACGCGGTCTGCGCAAAGGTGTGGTGGTAAATATCGAATCCACTGTTGAGGCTATTCGTTTGGCGGTTCAAGAGGCTGAATTGATGGCTGGCGTGGATATTCAGTCGGTATTTACTGGTATTGCCGGCTCGCATATTCGGGGTTATAACAGCCACGGTGTTGTCGCAACGAAAAATCATGAGGTGGTGCAAGAGGATGTTGACCGCGTCATTGATGCGGCAAGGGCCATGAATATCCCTGCGGATCAGAAAGTACTACACATCTTGCCACAAGAATATATCATTGACAGCCAAGATGGCATTCGTGAACCGATTGGCATGTCTGGGGTGCGTTTGGAAGCCAAGGTGCATGTCATTACAGGGGCCGTCTCTTCAGCACAAAATATTATTAAATGTTGTAATCGTTGTGATTTAGATGTCTCCGATATGGTGCTGGAACAGGTCGCTTCTGCTGAAGCGGTGCTGATGCAGGATGAAAAAGATATTGGTGCTGTACTGGTAGATATTGGTGGGGGAACCACTGATATCGCGGTATTTCTGAATGGCTCGATCCAACATACGCATGTGATCCCGATTGGTGGTGATCATCTCACCAATGATCTGGTGATTGGCTTGCGTACTTCAGCGCGCGAGGCTGATCAGCTCAAACGGAAATATGGTGCTTGTTTAACCTCACTTGTGCCGCCTGAAGATCAAATAGAGATCCCCAGTGTGGGTGGACGAGCTCCACGGCCGATGCCACGCCAGGTGATGGCGCAGATTCTTGAGCCACGTGTGGAAGAGTTGTTTGAAATGATCCGCGATGAACTGCAGCGCTCTGGTTATCAGGAGTTGGTGGCTGCAGGGATGGTGCTTACCGGCGGCTCATCCATGCTTGATGGTATGGTGGAGTTGGCTGAAGAGATGTTTGATATGCCCGTTCGATTGGGCCGGCCGCAGGGCGTGGGTGGTTTGGTAGATGTTGTATCAAGTCCGATGTACGCCACTGGTGTGGGGTTGATTCTTTATGGACAACGTTACCGGCAGAACCCGGGTAACAAAGTAAGTTTGACCAAGCAACATCTGTTTGGACGCGTATGGATGCGGATGCGTGGTTGGTTTGGGGATACCACGTAAGTTAAATAGATGCTGTTAGGATAAGTTTAAAGATAATGGAATAATAAAATATTTAGAGGGAATAAGGATATTACCATGGCAATGTTTACTTTTGAAGATCAAGCAGGACTCTCAGCCAGAATTAAAGTGATTGGTGTTGGTGGCGGCGGTGGTAATGCACTGAACAACATGATTAACCAGAAACTACAGGGTGTCGATTTTATTGTTGCCAATACGGATGCGCAGGCCATAGATCGTAATCATGCCGATGTGAAATTGCAGTTGGGTGCGGATATCACCCGTGGTCTGGGTGCCGGTGCGAATCCAACAATTGGTCGAGAGGCTGCAGATGCTGAGCGGGAGCGTATTCGTGAGTATTTAGAAGGTACGGATATGGTGTTTATTACGGCGGGTATGGGTGGTGGTACGGGTACTGGTGCAGCCCCTGTGATTGCTGAAGTCGCTAAGGAGTTAGGCATTCTAACCGTGGCCGTGGTTACCAAGCCATTCGGTTTTGAAGGCAAACGCCGTATGCGTCAGGCTGAGGCGGGCATTGCTGAACTGCGTAAATCTGTTGATACACTGATTACGATTCCAAATCAGAAGTTGATAGGGGCAGTTGGTAAGAATACCAGTATGCTGGAGGCTTTCCGTAAAGCGGATGATGTGCTGCTGCAGGCTGTGCGTGGTATTTCTGAGCTGATTACCAACCCTGGTTACATGAATGTGGATTTCGCCGATGTGAAATCAGTGATGTGTGAGACGCGTGGCGTGGCCATGATGGGTTCGGGTGTGGCATCAGGTGAGAATCGAGCTATTGAAGCGGCTGAACGTGCGATTTCATCACCACTATTAGAAGATATCGATATTCATGGGGCGCAGGGTATTTTGGTGAATGTCACGGGTAATGAAGATATGACGCTGGCTGAATATGATGAAGCTGTCTCGATTATCCATAATATGGCTGATGAAGACGCCAATATTATTTGCGGTATGGTTTATGATGGCGAGGCCGAAGATGACTTGCGTGTGACAGTTGTGGCAACGGGTCTTTCAGGTGAAGGATCTGTGCGCCTAGCTACATCAAGAGAATCTGAAGCTACAAATGCGCCACATATGCCTAATATTCAAACTGTAGCTGTGCCTGTGCAGAAAGCACCTATCCAGCAGCCATCCGTGCAAACACAGCAGAAGCAACAGAATCAACAGAATCAACAGCCGCAGAAGCAGTTGCAGACGCAACCCATGTTGTATGACCAGCCGGGTTTTAATGATGATGAGTTCTCTGTGCCCACTTTTCTCCGTCGTCAGGCTGATTGATTGTTGGTAATAAAATTCGTTTATGGCAGGTTTGCCGACACTTGACATGTTTTTTTTGTGTTAAGTGTTGGTGATCTGTGTCATAGATTAGAAAGTGATACACGCAACACTTCACATTTCTGATGCTTTACGGTGTTAGTGAAGGAGGTTTTATATGATAGGACAGAGAACGCTGGACCACTCCATTCGTTGTAGTGGTATTGGTCTTCACTCCGGGCGAAAGATTGAACTGATCTTACATCCGGCAGCTGCAAATAGTGGTATTGTTTTTATTCGTTCAGATTTGGGCATAGAGATACCAGCCAAAGCTGCATTTGTTACGGACACACGCTTATGTACCACTCTCGGTCAGAGTGGCGCACAGATTTCTACTGTCGAACATCTTCTCTCGGCATTGGCCGGGTTAGGTGTGGATAATGCGCGTGTTGAAGTAAGTGGAGCGGAAGTGCCCATTATGGATGGCTCATCTGCGCCATTTGTTTTTTTGATTCAGTGTGCTGGTATTAGGGAACAGTCAGAAGCTAAAAAAGTGATGCGTGTACTAAAACGTGTTGAAGTAGAAGAGGGTGGTAAGCGTTGTGCTCTCTATCCTGCGGGTGGTTTTAGTATCTCCTATCTGCTCAATTATGACCATCCACTGCTACGGCATCGGAAAGTTAAAGTGGATTTTTCCAGACAAGCGTACACGCGCGAGATATCCCGCGCCCGCACCTTTGGTTTTTTGCATGAAGTAGAAGCCTTGCAGAAGGCCGGATTAGCGCTCGGCGGCTCTTTGGAGAATGCTATTGTGTTGGATAGTCACCGGGTCGTCAATGAAGGTGGGCTGCGCTATGAAGATGAGTGTACGCGTCATAAAATTCTGGATACCTTGGGTGATCTTTCTCTGGCCGGCTTGCCTTTAGTAGGTGCTTTTGAAGGTGAATTTACCGGCCATGATATGAACCATAAGCTAGTGACGACACTGCTGGCTGACCCATCAAGTTTTCGCATTGAAGAACTGCAAGCAGAGAAAAAAGAAGGAAATAGTGCCATCGCACCGCAATTGCAGGCGATATAGAGCTGCTTATAAAATGCTGGGTGGATGCGTAGCCGTCTTAGGGCCGCGGAAAGAATAAATCATCCACGTGCTGGTCTATAAGTCCGCATTCTGCGTTGCCACAGAGTTACGACTAAAGGCAGTAGGCTATCGCGCCCATTCAGGGCTTGCTTATGCGCTTGATTTGGCGCCTTGAAT
>JAUZRH010000199.1 GCA_030950555.1 Mariprofundus sp.
ACTAAAGGCAGTAGGCTATCGCGCCCATTCAGGGCTTGCTTATGCGCTTGATTTGGCGCCTTGAATCCAACGACTATCCTGCGCATAATCTGGATACTTTATTCTTTCCGTGGGCCTAACAGCCTCCTAGAGCGCTCTTGCTGTTGAGGATCAAGTGATTCAAGTATGGATTGTACACTATTCGTAACCGGATCGGTAATGATGAGAAAAGATACTTTTCAAAATTTAATCACTATAAATCGTCTATATCATTGGATGCTGTTGGCGGCATGGCTTAGGGCCGCGGAAATAATTAACTATCCCATTCTACTGGTCGATAAGTCCCTCTTCTACGTTGAAGAATTTGGCACATAGTCCCTACTATGCATCAAATCCTTCGCCTTGAAGAGGAACTTCTATCTTGCGCAGCTTGGGACACTTTATTATTTCCGAGGCCCTTATCTTGATTTTCATGTGGCAAAGCGTGGTAGCGATAGGGGCATGTGGTATTTGAGCTTGGGAAATAGGCAGCTAGAAGATAGTATTGGCGCATGTCTACTAATTTACCTCTTTCTGGTCATCCTAGGGCTTCTTTGCCATTTTCTCCGCAGGGGTGGCCATTCATTATTTCCACCGCTATTGCTATGATCGTCGCATGGTCTCTCTGCTGGACAATCACTGCAGGTGTACTGCTATTGCTATTGCTATTTATGCTTAATTTCTTTCGAGATCCCGAACGCGAAATACCCGAAGGTGAAGGTTTGTTTGTTTCACCGGCGGATGGCAAGGTGATTCGAGCTGAATTGATGGATTCAGGTCATTATCGTGTTGATATTTTCATGAATATATTCAATGTGCATGTGAATCGTGCGCCTGTAGCCGGTCGTATTACGAATATGAAATATTTTCCGGGAAAATTTGTGAATGCCAGCTTTGACAAAGCCAGTGAAGAAAATGAACGTAATCGCTTTGAGATGGAGTGTGAGGATGGCTCGCATATCGCTTTCACTCAGATATCCGGCTTAATCGCCAGACGCATTGTCTCCTATGTAAAGCTTGGTGATGATGTGGCTGCGGGTCAACGAATCGGCATGATTCGCTTTGGTTCGCGTGTAAACTGTGAATTTCCTGCCGACTGTGAGTTACAGGTAAAAAAAGGCGATGTAGTTTCAGCCGGCACCACTATATTGGCACGATATACAGATATTATTGATACAAATGGACTCTCCAATGGCTAAACTAACTGATCGTATGGGACGGCGAGGTGTTTATGTGCTACCTAGCCTTTTTACCACTATGGGCCTGTTTTCCGGCTTTTACGGGCTAATCGCTGCAGTACAAGGGCGTTATGAACTGGCAGCTTGGGCTATTTTGGCGGCCGCTGTATTTGACATGCTTGATGGTCGAGTGGCGCGCTTACTGCATGCTGAAACAGCCTTTGGCGCTGAATACGATTCACTCTGTGATATGCTCTCCTTTGGTATTGCACCCGCTGTTTTAATCTACTTGTGGGCTCTGATTCATCTGCCTGCGGATCTTCATAAACTAGCGTGGTTGGGAGCGTTCTTTCTGGTGGCTGGTGCGGGTTTACGGCTAGCTCGCTTTAATGTGCAGCTAGAGTGCCAGGATAAACGCTATTTTCAGGGATTACCAACGCCCGGAGCAGCACTGTTAATTGCTACAGCCGTGCTCTATTACGAAAATGCAGGCTACACACCACAAGCCTGGTTATGGCTATTTGGCGCGGTGTTTTTATCATGGCTAATGGTCAGTGATGTCCGTTTTGTTTCTGGTAAAGATATCGACCTGAAGAAGAAACGTTCGACGGGTATGGTTGTACTGATGGTGGTTGCCGTTGGGCTGGTCATGATTGATCCTTATCGTGTACCATTTACTGTGCTACTGGCTTATTGCCTGCATGGTCCGATGATGAGCTTATGGCAACATAAGCGGGTTAGTAGCTACCGACGCCTGCGTAGAATGCAAAAAGCAAAAAACAAGGCGACACCTAAACCTAGCATTCCGCAAGAATCGAATGGCAAGGACGATACTGTTTGACCACTGTGGCTGTGATAGATGAGGAGAAAAAAAATGAGTGACCGTATATACATTTTTGATACTACGCTTCGCGATGGAGAACAGTCACCTGGCTGCTCGATGAATATAGATGAAAAGATCCGTGTGGCGCACTCTCTCTCGGCTCTCGGTGTGGATATTATTGAAGCGGGCTTCCCCATCGCCTCACCCGGTGATTTTGAAGCGGTTCATCGCATTGCTTCAGAGGTTCACGGGCCAATCATTGCAGGTCTTGCGCGCGCTGCCGAAGGGGATATTCGTCGTGCAGCAGAGGCCGTGAAGCCAGCGGCAGAGCGTGCCCGTATCCACACTTTTATTGCTACGAGTCCCATTCACATGGAAGCCAAGTTGCGTATGTCACCCGAGCAGGTTTTAGAGCGTGCTGTAGACGCCGTAAAACTGGCTCGTTCACTGGCACCTGAGGTGGAGTTTTCTGCTGAGGATGCAGGCCGTTCAGATATGGAATTTCTCTGCCGTGTGGTGGAAGCAACCATTGCCGCTGGTGCGCGCATCATCAACATCCCTGACACCGTTGGTTATATGACTCCCGTTGAATTTGGCGGACGTATCCGTGAACTCATAGAACGGGTTCCAAATTCGGATCAAGCGATTTTTTCGGTTCATTGTCATAATGATCTAGGACTTGCAGTTGCTAACTCTGTGGCCGCCATTGAAAATGGCGCACGGCAGGTTGAATGTACGATAAATGGTCTGGGAGAGCGTGCTGGCAATGCGGCATTAGAAGAGATCGTGATGATTTTGCGTACCCGTTCTGATCGCTATGATCTACATGCGGCCGTTGATACCACCAAGATTGTGCCAACATCCAAACTGGTTTCACAAATTACAGGTATGCCAATTCAAGCAAATAAAGCCATTGTCGGTGCCAATGCCTTTGCTCATGAGTCAGGCATCCATCAAGATGGTGTATTAAAGCATCAGAAAACTTATGAAATCATGACACCAGAATCCGTAGGCTTGAATAAAAACCGTATGGTACTGGGTAAACATTCCGGCCGTGCTGCGCTGAAGGCTCGTTACCTATATTTAGGCAGGGAGCTTGATGCTGAACAACTTGTTGAAGTGTTTAATAAGTTTAAAATTCTGGCTGACAAAAAAAAGGATATCTTTGATGAAGATTTATTGGCGCTGTTACATGGGGATGGGACCATTGAGGATTTACGCATAAAGTTGGCAGCCCTGCATATTACATCGGGCATGGCGGAAACGCCTGTTGCTGCTGTTGAAATTGAGATTGAAGGTGTGCTGCATAAAGCAGAAGCCGAGGGTGATGGACCTGTGGACGCAAGTTTTAAAGCTATCCAGTCACTGGTTGAACCCAATGGAACATTATTACTATATGCCGTCAATGCCATTACTGCCGGCACTGATGCACAGGGTGAAGTAACCGTGCGTCTTCAAGATGGTGATCGCATTGTGAATGGTCAGGGATCGGATACCGATATTGTTGTGGCATCCGCCAAAGCATTGGTAGCTGCGCTGAATAAACTACCAAATATGCATGCAAGAGCCGTACACGCACAGTATTCAGGTGTGTAAAACTCGGCATCCTTCATTTTCCGGTTTACACATTAAGGGCCACGGAAAGAATAAATCATCCACGTGCTGGTCTATAAGTCCGCATTCTGCGTTGCCACAGAGTTACTACTAAAGGCAGTAGTCTATCGCGCCCATTCAGGGCTTGCTTATGCGCCAAATACTGCGTCTTGAATCCGAACTCTTATCCTTCGCATAACTGGGACACTTATTTCTTTCCGCAGCCCTAAAGCATCAACTATTTTTAAAGTTGGTGAAGGATGCCTAAAACTCGATGTTCCAGTGTTGTAGTGGGAAATCGAAGGACGTACCTGAACTCAGCTAGTTCATGTTCAAAATACAAATAAAACCATAGCTTCAACTCTTAACGACATGCATAAAACAGTCAAAATCTTTCCACTACAGAGACACGAAGATCATCATTATCATAGAGCCAATTGCAAAACTCTGGGTGGATGAGCGGCAATCCCACTTTGAGTCCATTTTTGAGGTGGAATGAGGTGCATGGTGGTTCCATGGAGCAAACAACAGCGCGGGTTGGGCCAAAGTGGGGCCGCCGATCGCCGC
>JAUZRH010000002.1 GCA_030950555.1 Mariprofundus sp.
TGCCCTTAGGCCGCAATGACTCCACCGTTTGCAATAGATAATCGATCATGGCTCGTCCAAGCACCTTGTGCAAAACCTTTGGTAAATTTGAACGCATACGTTTGCCTTTGCCAGCCGCCAGAATACAAACCTGCAGATCAGAATAGTGAAGTTTACCCATATCATCCCCCAACATAATAGTAGTGCTACTGTTCAGCACCTATAAAAAATAAATATTTTAACCGCAGAGTACGCAGAGTTACGCAGAGTACAAGAAAATCAATACAAGCCACCCATCAGCAATCCCTCTTTTTAAAAAGCAATGTTGTAGATGACAAATAAACAGAGAGTTTTCCCCGAGATTCCAATCCATCGCTTCTCTGTCAGAATAAGGCATCCTTCACCAACCATCAAAAACAGTTGTCGTTTTACGTTATCTCACAGCTGCAAGATGTCTCTTCATCTTCCATAGGCCGGATGAATCATGGGCGTTTTTTATTGATCCCCTCACCCAAGCCCTCTCCCTGAGGGAGAGGGTATTGCTCACGTCACAGTGCATTTGCAAGCTCAGGCTCTTGCACCCTCTACCTCCGGGAGAGGTTTGGGGTGGCATGGCATGGCGACCAAGGTCAAAAAGACCGTAGGTTTTGATATGGATTCCCGATGAAACCTTCGGGAATGACGGGCAGGTACAGGTGTAGCATCTTAAAAGGGAAGCCGGTAAAGTTAGTGTCCAGTCTTTTGACGGAGCTTCAATCCAACCTCTATACCTCTCTCACAGGATGGATAATATATCCGATGCATTACAGGTCACACTGTTGTCACATTATATAGCTATAATTGCTGCCTATATAATGTGACTGCGTAAACTTTGATGCTAATTCCAAAGATCATAGGTCTACATATTACTTATCGGGCACCATTCACTTCTTTAATAAAAGGATATTCCGAAACAAAAATGAACATACTACACATTTCAGATATGCATTTTGGCCCTCGTCATTGGCTCGGGAAAAGTGAATTGTTATTGGAAAAAATTAACAGCTATACGGCTGATATTGTGATCAACACGGGCGATAATACGACGGATGCTCTCGAAAATGAATTTGCAGCCGCAGGGGCATTTTTAAAGTCCATTGATTGTCAATACGTTGTGTCTATTCCCGGCAATCATGACAAAAGAAATATGCGCAGTGCTGATTATTTCCGTCAGTATATCGAGAATATAGGCGTCATTCATCCGCTAAATCGTGAAAACTGTAGAAAGAATAATATTTTCCTTGATGGAAATATTAATGGCATTAAGGAACATTTTACTGACATTAATTTTCTTAAGAACATCGAGATCAATGGTGAGTTTTTTTTGATAGTATGCTTAGACTCCAATTCACTTTATGAAGACAATGGTTTTGTAGATAAGGAAATATTGAAAACACTTTCCCATGCAATTAGTAAAGCGAGTTACGACAAAATAATTCTGTTGAATCACCACTCTATCCTAGATACTGATTCAGACCCTCTTTTCAATTCCAGAATGGTTGTCGAGTTTATAAGAGAGAATAAAATAGAACATGTTTTTTGCGGCCATACTCATCAATTATCAATAATGAGATCAACCGACCTTTATCACAAACATACATTTACTCAATATAAGAATGGCTCCCTATCAAGCGCTAATACACTCAACGATACAAATATGTTTTTGTATTATAAAAACTTTGGTACTGAAATAATGGATATCCACGTAGTTAGAGCCATTGTTGAAAACGACAGCCTGAAGTTTGAGGAAGAAATAATTACCCCTTAGAGCCACTTGCAAAACCCATGAGCGTCGATTAACTGCCCCACTTCGGCACATTTCTAGGCTGTAATTTCAGCGTATGGAACCACCATGCCATTCATTCCATCCTAAAAATGGAATTCCCTTTTAAGACGGGACATTAATGATTATAACAGGTACCGCGCGGTCAAACAGAGCGTTTTTTAGAAATAGATTCCCGACTAAACCTTCGGGAATGACGGTCTATTGCAGTGAAATGACGGCAAGGGCAGGGGGTCTCTCACTCGTTATGGTCGTAAGACTATGGGGATTGAGGTCAAACAGCTTGTTGAATAAAAAACACTATAACCGAAAGCATCTCGTAATCTTTGTCATTGTAGTTGTCCCGTCTTAAAAGGGAAGCATAAAAATGCGCTCGAAGTGGGATTGTCACTCATCCACCCAGAGTTTTGCAAGTGGCTCTTATTAATATCACCTATAATTATCATGTGCTGGGCAAAGGCTGTTTTAGGAGGCGGTCTCAACGTGCCGATGCAACATAGGATTACCTGATTACCCATGAACCCCAGCCATCAAACGGACTGTTTATATGATGTTTCCTAGTCGTTATTACGTACTTAATATAGCATCCAGCTGTTGTGTCTTTGACTTCGTTCCTTTGTTAATCACGAAGGCATTAAACCACTGATACCTCATATTACCTTCTCTGCCGCAAGCGGCATTCACATTGCCCTACGACTACCACTGATTGCCCTTTATTTCGTCCCCCAGGGGAGCCTCTCTCGCTTCGCAATCACCTCCTGCTGCAGTGTGTACTCGTGGCTAATCTTGCCTGCGACTTTTTTGACTGACTTTGTACGTAAACAGGTAGGATTAAACCTTGTGGCTGGGGTCTCTAAATTTAGTATTTTCCGCGAGGAAGTTCATCTAACTACCAATGCCAACTTGATACTGAGCGATAACGTTTGCTTTTATTTTAGTCGATGAGGTCATTGGATAATATTTAATCTGAACAATCTGTTTACCTTTAGATTTTAAATAATTCTCTACACCCTGGTTATGAGGTTTTTTTCCCCAGTCTTCGCCAATAACAAATATATCAGCCTTAACTTCCTTACAAATAGCAATATAATCCAGCTCATGGTACGGAAGTACAATATCCACACAGCTTAGAGCTTGAAGCATTTGTATTCGTTGTTCAAGGGGAATAACTGGAACATTAGACTTATACAATTTGACAACTTCGTCAGCAGCAACACCAACGGCAACAGTCTCTCCCAAGCTCGCGCAGTGTTCCAGTAAGGCAAGATGCCCAACATGCAACAAATCAAATGTACCTACTGTATAAACAACCATTTTGATAATCCTTTGATAGTTTTATAGTTCGTCGATAGTATAACACATATCGTACTAAGAAATATAATAATTTCAAGGATATCTAATGACAAATGAACCTCAACAACCTACTATACTCTCCTATGTAAAGGATATTCCCAACCTTTGCTCTCTTGCGGGTTTAGCCTGTACAATACTTGCAATTTATTTTTGTATTATAGGCATTTATTCCGCTGCCATGATTGGCATGATCTGGGCTGTTGCTTTTGATTGGGCAGATGGGCTTGTTGCAAGAAGAATGAAGGGGAGAACGGGCAATGATAGTACCTTTGGCGGGCAACTTGATGTATTAATAGATATTGTAAGCTATGGCGTTACGCCTGCCATTCTTCTTTTAAGCTACGGTGAATTTTCCCCTATATTTCTAGTAGGCGCATTTCTTATGGTTGCGGGCAGCGCGATACGATTAAGTTATTTTAGTACCTATGGTCTTGCGGGTGGAACAAAATACACAGGACTGGCACTTGATAACAACAGCATCTTACTCGTTTTCATCGTTTCGTTTGCAGGCTTTTATGATAAGGAAACTTTTGCTATTATCCTCTATGTTTGCTGCCTGATTATTACAGCGTTGAATGTTTCAGAGATTAAAACACCAAAACTTTCTGGGAAACCAATTAATGTTGTTATGCTCGGAATCTATACGCTTAGCATAACCGCAATATATTCTTGGCAGCTTTTATAGGCTTATAGCTTAGCAAGAACATGACCTGCCCAACTGACTAAGGGCCTCGGAAACAATAAAACTTCAAATTCTGCTGCTCTATAAGCTCGCATTCTGTGTTGCAGAAACAGTTACACATGCTATGCGCCTATTTCTACGCATTGAATCCGAACTTCTTTTCTGCGCACCTTTTGGGTGTTTTATTATTTCCGAGGCCCTTAAAGGCTGTAACATCGAGTTTGACAAGAATACTGGCTCTTGGCCGGTTCAGCGCTCAATAATGGGTGGCTGGTCGCTGCTCTATGTGTACGCTTGAGAGGCGCTTGGTTGCTCTGGGGTGAAGAGTGGTGAGGCGAGAGGTGACTTCATCGAGTTGCAGGTCCGGTGCCATGTGCATGACCCATGTGGTCATTGCTTCTCTATTGCTAGCTTCATGACCATCGCCAAAATAGGGGATAAGATTGTTTCCATCGGGAATGGCAAGCAGATCCATTAGCCTCGTAACAATAAAGTGGATCGCCTGCTCTTCTCTTATGGGTGTCATTGGTAAGGACTTTGCCCAGTTTGGATCTGTGAATTGTTGAATATGATCGTTCAAAGAAGACGTATGTTCTTGAAAATATCGCATGTGACTCCCCTCCGTCGTTGCTCGTTGTGAGCGGCAAGTATGCGTTGATATGGCGCTCAGACAATTGGCAAATAGCCTGAGCTTTTATAGGCAAACGTGTAGTCTGTGGTAAAGCTCTGGCGATTACGGGGAGGGTGGTTGATGCGTCGCTGTTTTATGGCTCAAGGCACTGGTTGAAAGAGTTTTTTAATAGAAGCTGAAGAGCATACTCTCCAGAGCGTCGCATGCGTGCTGGATCGTTGTAAATTTTTCCGATAATACTTAAGCCTTGCATAAGCGTGACCAATGACTCGGCACTCTCTTGACTATTTAACGCTGCGGCTAGCGATCCCTGTGCTTGCGCCTGCTCTATCAGTTGCCGGTAGGTAGCGATCAGTTCATTAAAAATTGTTATTAAATGTTCTCGAACGGCTGGATTACTTGTGGACAGTTCGCTACCTATGTTGCCAAATGGACAGCCATACATTTCACCACCTCTGTCCGCGATGCTTTCGGCATGGCTAAAGAGCATCTCAAAACTCGCCTCAATCTTCTCAAGTGCTGATAGCGGCGAATCCAGTAGCGCTTGATAACCCTGACGTGCCTGTAGCCAACGACTATCAATCACCGTAATGGCCAGATCATCTTTGGATGGAAAGAAGTGATAGAAGCTGCTCTTGGAGACGGCGGCCTGCTTACAGATCAGTTGCAGGCCAGCGGCTTCAAAGCCTTTCTGATAAAAAAGCTCAGTCGCAGCATCAATGATGCGAGTACGAGAGTCGGTGGGCGTGTTCATGGGCGAATGATTGCTTGACTGGACTGATAAGTCCACAGTATTGTTGGCGCTTGTACCAATCAGTCCAGTCGGCAGAAGTTGCTCAAAGCTGTGAAATAGTGTCAGAACCTATCAAGGGGAAATAGATGAATAAAAAAAGTGAATGGGCACAAGCCTATGCCGAATGGATCGTGCGCTGGCGCTGGCCGGTGATACTGCTGGCCATTTTGCTGGCGATGGCCGCGGCTTCTGGTGGTCGTTTTTTGGCCTTTAATAATGATTATCGGGTATTTTTTAGTAAGGATAATCCGCAACTTAAAGCTTTTGAGCAGTTACAAGAAACCTATACAAAAATTGATAATATTGAATTTGTCATGGAGGCAAACGGAGGTGATGCGATTACGCCGGAGGTTATGGCTGGCGTTGAAGAACTGACTAAAAAGGCGTGGTTGCTCCCTTATGCGCTGCGTGTCGATTCCGTATCCAATTTTCAGCATACGAAAGCCGAAGGTGATGATCTGATTGTTGCGGATCTGCTTGAAGGTGCGCGCACGCTAAGCCATCAGCAGCTGGAGTCGATACGTCAAATCGCGCAACATGAACCGGCTCTGAAAACGATGCTGCTCTCTGGCGATAGCGCCGTAACAGCAGTGAATGTAACCTTCCAAATGCCGGAAAAATCACTTGAAGAGGTGCCGAAAGCGACGGCTGCCGCACGTCAACTGGCAGCGGATATTCAGCAAAAATATCCAGTCCACATCTATCTTAATGGTATGGTGATGATGAATAACTCCTTTATGGAGTCGAGCATGCACGATATGGGTACGCTGGTGCCGGCGATGTATCTGATTATTATTATCATGATGCTGGTGCTAGTGCGCTCCTTTAGTGCCACCATTGCAACCGTGGTGGTGCTCGCTTTCTCAGTGCTTACAGGTATGGGTTTGGCGGGCTGGTTGGGCATCAAGCTGACGCCACCCTCATCAGCAGCCACGACGATTATTCTAACGCTGGCCGTGGCTGACTCGATCCATGTGATTGTCTCTATGTTGGCCAGTATGCGCCAAGGATTGGAGAAGCGTTTGGCGGTGATTGAGAGCCTACGGATCAATTTTATGCCGGTCTTTCTCACCAGTATTACCACGGCGATTGGATTTCTGTCGATGAATGCCAGTGATTCACCACCCTTTCATGATCTGGGTAATATCACAGCAATGGGTGTGGTAGCGGCGTTTATTTTCTCGATTACCTTGTTGCCAGCACTGCTAGCGGTAATGCCGATCAAGGCGAAAGAGGGAACGACACACTTTGGCCGGCAGATGGATCTTTTTGCCGATTTTGTTATTCGTCGTCATCGTGTGGTGATGGCCTCCTCGCTGGTGCTGGCTGTTGTGGTGTTGGCGATGGTGCCACGCAATGACCTGAACGAAGATTTCGTGAAATATTTTGATGAGAGCACCACCTTCAGGGCTGATGTGGATTTCACTGCCAAACATCTGACCGGCCTCTATCAACTACAATATTCACTGCCATCAGGTGAGAGTAATGGCGTCAGCAATCCAGCCTTTTTGCAGGACGTGAAGGGCTTTGTCGATTGGCTGCGTACGCAACCGGAGGTGCAACATGTTAGTGCCATCACCGATACCTTCCAGCGTTTGAATATGAGTCTGCATGGCGATGATCCGAGTTGGTATAAGCTGCCGGAAGAGCGGGATATGGCTGCACAATATCTGCTGCTGTATGAGCTATCACTGCCTTACGGACTGGATATGAATAATCAGCTCAATGTGGATAAATCATCAACGCAAATTGTCGCGACCCTGAAAAATCTCTCCTCTCGCGAGTTACGTGCCGTAACTCAGCGTGGTGAGCAGTGGTTAGCCGATCACACCCAGGATATCCGTGCGACGGGTATCGGTCCGGGCATTATGTTCGCCTATATCAGCGAGCGGAACATTAAAAGCATGCTCGGCGGCACCATGATTGCATTGGTACTTATTTCACTACTGATCTGCATCGCTTTGCGTAGTATAAAGATTGGCATGATCAGTCTGTTGCCAAATCTGCTACCGGCGGGACTGGCTTTTGGTATTTGGGGCTTGATGGTGGGTGAGGTGAATATGGCTGCGGCAATGGTGACGGGTATGTCGCTCGGTATTGTGGTGGATGATTCGATTCACTTTTTAAGCAAATATCTGCGCGCCAAACGGGAACATGGTATGACTGCAGAGGCGGCGGTACGTTATGCCTTCTCCAGTGTGGGTGTGGCGATTGTGGTGACTTCGGTTGTCTTGGTCGCAGGCTTTATGGTGCTGGCGCAGTCAACCTTTGCCCTGAACTCTCAGATGGCTCTGTTAACCTCAATTGCCATTGTGATGGCTCTACTGGCTGATTTTCTGCTACTGCCGGTGATGCTGCTACGCCTCGATCACAAACCGACACCTGGCGTAACAAATGTGTAAGTGCTTGAACGTAAGAGTTGAGGGGGGTGGGGCTTTCGTCCAGCAGCTTTTGATGTTGCCGCGGAGGCAGGTCTTTACCTTGTAGTTTTTTGAGAAGTGGTGAACGATTAGCTGAAAACAAATCATAGATGAGAAGGAGAGTTGTATGAAAACAGAGATTAAATGGGCACGACGAAGTCTGATGGCTGCGACTGTAACGCTTACAGCCAGCTTGATGGCTCCAGCATTGGTGCAGGCAGAAACAGCGGAAGAGCGAGGCTTGGCGATTGCCACGGAGGCCGATCAACGTGACAATGGCTTTGTGGATTACAAGGTGGGTTTAACAATGACGCTACGCAATAGTCATCAACAACAGACTAGTCGTAGTATGCGTAACACTACTCGTGAAGTGCGTGGTGATGGCGATAAGTCGATGATTATCTTTGATAATCCCCGTGATGTGAAAGGTACGGCCTTTCTGTCGCATACCCATAAACTGGATACCGATGATCAGTGGCTCTATCTGCCAGCGCTAAAACGGGTGAAGCGTATCTCCTCAAGTAATAAGTCCGGCCCGTTTATGGGCAGCGAATTTGCCTATGAGGATATCGCCTCTCAGGAAGTTGAAAAGTATAGCTACCGTTATGTGGGTGATGAAGTGCTGGATGGTCGCGATTGCTACAAAGTGGAACGCTTTCCAGCTGATCCGAAGTCGGGTTATCACCGACAGGTCGCCTGGTTGGATAAAACAGAATTGCGCGTCTGGAAAGTTGACTTTTATGATCGCAAAGACGAGTTGCTCAAAACTTTGACCAACAGTGGTTATCAGCAATATTTGAATAAATACTGGCGCCCTGACCAGATGGATATGGTCAATCATGTGACGGGGAAGAGTACGACGCTGGCCTTCTCAGATTACCACTTCGCCATTGGTTCTAACGATATGGATTTTACCTCAAGCCGCTTAAAAAATGCTAGATGAAACGTAAATTTTTAACGCTTTTACTCTTGTCGCTGCTGGGTGCTTCCTTGCTACCGATGAGTTTGCTCGCCGGAGAGTGGGATTTCTTTGGCAAACTGTCGATGGAGGGACGGTTTTTTCCTAATTCACCCGCCTACGCATCTCAAAAGCCGATGACACTTGCGCCATCAGTTACATTGGAGCCTGAGCTTGTCTATGGGTGGAATGATGATTATGACCGTGTCTACCTCTCCCCCTTTGCCCGCTTAGATGCGAATGATCACAAACGAACGCATGTTGATCTGCGTGAGTTTAATTGGCTGCATTTGGCATCGGACTGGAGTATACGCGTGGGCTTGGGTAAGGTTTTCTGGGGTGTGACAGAGTCGCGCCATCTGGTGGATATCATTAATCAGAGCGATGCTGTTGAAGATATAAGCGGTGAGGAAAAGCTTGGTCAAGCCATGGTGAATGTGACGCTTGAGCGGCGTTGGGGGACGGTAAGCATGTTTATCCTCCCTGGCTTTCGTCCTACAACTTTTAGTGCTGATGACGCTCGGCTGCATGGGCCACTTCCTATCGACAGCGCGCACCCGAGTTACCAATCAGGGCGTGCTCAGCGCCATGTCGACTGGGCGTTGCGATGGTCGCATACCTTGGGCGATCTGGACCTGGCTCTCTCGCACTTTCAAGGCACCAGTCGTGAAGCACGCCTGCTGCTTGGTCAAAGAGCCGGGCAGCCGTGGTTGCAGCCCCATTATGGCCAGATTGGTCAGAGTGGATTAGAGTTACAGTGGACGCGTGAAAATACGCTCTGGAAAGGTGAGGCAATCAGTCGCACAGGTCAGGGTAGGCGTTTCTATGCTGCAGTTGCAGGCTTTGAGCATACGCTCTACGGAGTGGCGGGTTCTGTGATCGATATAGGCCTGCTAATGGAGTACCTTTATGATGGTCGTGATCCACGTTTTGCCCCTCCCACAATGGCCGATCATGATCTATTTGCTGGTTTTCGTATCGTGTTGAACGATCGTGATGATAGCACACTTCTAGTCGGTGGTAGTTGGGATCATCGTAATTATGCCAGCTTTATTAATATAGAGGGTGAACGGCGCTTGACCGATCGCCTAAAACTAACCCTTACAGGGCGTTTTTTTATGAATATTCCAGCCACAGACCCGCTATGGTTTATGCGTCAGGATGATTATCTGGAATTGAAGTTGGCGCGTTATTTCTAAGGGTCACTTGCAAAACTCTGGTGAGTGACATCCCGCTTTGAGTGCAACTTAGGTTTCTCGTTCCCACGCTCCTGCGTGGAAACGCATACTGGTGCAATCACTTTTATCACGTGGCGACTTTAGTCGCGCAGCATCATCAACACTTGCGGGGCTAAAGCTAGTCTGTCGAAATAGCTCCTGAATGAGCCGGAGTGGGGAAGTCAATCGCCGCTCATGGGTTTTACAAGTGGCTCAATAGTCCCCCGCTTTTGGCTGCAACAATACTCCCCTCTACGCATGGTAAGGTGATTTAAGGGCCGCGGAAAGAATAAATCATCCACGTGCTGGTCTATAAGTCCGCATTCTGCGTTGCCACAGAGTTACTACTAAAGGCAGTAGGCTATCGCGCCCATTCAGGGCTTGCTTATGCGCTTGATTTGGCGCCTTGA
>JAUZRH010000020.1 GCA_030950555.1 Mariprofundus sp.
TTTAACATGTCAGCATTTCAATTAGCACCTTTTTTAGCACAATCTGTTAGTGGTATGGGCGCACTTGGCGCCATTGTTGGTGGTTCTGCTGCTGCTGCAAAAAATATCTCCGACTGCAAAGCAGGAAAAATCACTACTGCTGAGGCAAGCATTGACACTTGTAAGGAAGCCTCTGGAGCGGGCATAGCTACTGCCGTAAGTGCTGCTGCTGTCGGTGTGGTTGGCGGCGGTCTTGTCGTCTCTGTTGTTACAGCTTTTGCTGCCGCGGCAGCCGCTAAATATGCATGGGACCGCAGCATGGATCTTTTAAGTCAAGAAGATGAAAATGATGAAATTGACCACCTTGCCACTGTTGACGGCCTTGCTGATGCTCTTATTGATGGTAAACGAGTGTAAAAAGCCAGCACTAAGCTATAATCATGAAGCCGCTTACAGCTAATGCTGTGAGCGGTTTTTTTTATGGCTGTTGCTGAAACAACGAGGATAAGCAACCCACTCCTAGGACGCTAAATGGGCGGATGTATGATTGAGTGGCGTTCCCGCTACGCGATAGGCTTGGTTAAACAAACCGTGTCTTTGCTCGTCATTCCCGTGAAGACGGGAAGCAAGTAGCGGCATTCCCGCTACGCGATAGGCTTGGTTAAACAGAGCGTTTATTTTGAGTGGATTCCCGATTCAACCCTCGGGAATGACGAACTAGGTATGTCGCACTTTTCAGATCTATCACTAACGGACCATTGATTGAATATCATCTAAAATTTTCAATAATTCGCCTTTAAGCTGATCAATCGTATTCAATATATTGATGGCTACGCAATCATTATCTTCATAATCATGAGCTATTTCATTGCGCAAATCTCTTATTTCAAACCACGCATCCACATCTATAATATTCATCCTCTCAATCTGATTCAATATATCAAGAAATGGCTTGTTTATATTCTCCCCTTGATAAAGCAGCAAAGACTTAAATAGCTTCGCTCCCATACAGTCTTGAAGTTTAGAAAATCGGTAAATCACCTGATCACTAAAGGCCAAATACTGAATATCATCCAACAATTCTTTAAAACTCTCTGCATCCAGTGGAAAACTATACTTTTGATTCAACTCATTTAATGCATTTGAAAGCCGGGTTAAATGCTTATAAGCCTCTTGCAAATTACCATTCACTTTTTGCTTATAGATTAAAGCTTTACTCCCCACTGCATCGCCTCCTGCTCAATTAATCGAGTACTATCCGTATTAAAAACTATGTCTATTTTCTGATCACCTAGCTCTCTTTTTACCCTAGCTAGAAATTTAATTTTTTTAGCAAATAGATCCGAATGATCAACTACAGTTAAATAAAGGTCGATATCCCCACCTTTTTTAGAATCATCAACCCGGGAGCCAAACAGATAGATGTCACCTTCTTGAAAGAACTCAAGGAAATATTTTTTAAAGACGGATCTATATTTGTTTGATATTCTCATATAGTTAAAGCTCCTGCATAATGCCAAAAAACTTCGCCAGAGAGTACGCAAAGGAAAGCTTAACTTAACCACTTTGACGTTGATTGCAACGCTAGGGGAGCTTGAGTGAGTGGTTTCGCTAGCGATAGGGTTAGCTAAAGAGCGTTTTGTTTGATATGGATTCCCGATTCAACCTTCGGGGAGCAAGCAGCGGTGCTGCTGTTACGGGATAGGGGTAGTTAAACAAGGTGTTTCTCTGCTCGTTATTCTCGCGGAGGGGGACATGCGATAATGTATTAGGGAGCAGGTGACCATGGTTGGGGGCCTGGTGACAGGGCTGATGCAGGGGAGGCTCTACCCGTCACCACTTTGTGGCAAGAGGTACAAATCATACTTTCTCGGCCATCTCGATGCGGCGAGAAAGTGCCGGCCATGATCGGTGGTGGTGGCACTGCCATTGAAGGGGATGGTGCCAAAGCTTTGCCTATGCTGGCGCCTTTTGATGGCAATACTACCTGATGACAGGCAGTACAATCGACATTTTCACGGCCATCTCGATGCGGCGCGGGAATGCCGGCGGTAATGGTCGGTGCCGCCATGGTTGCACCGCCCCCCTTTGGTTTACCACCAAAGAGTCCATTTCGGCGATGAATCGTAACCCTATGACACGAAGCGCAGACCATCTTCTCCCGGCCATCATGATGCGGTGCAGGTACACCCGCCATAATGGTAGGCGCATCCTCATAATCCTCATCTTGCCAGAGACCTTTTGAAAACATCGCCACAGCTATAGCCAAAACACTAAAACCAACACCCGCACCGATAATCCACTCATGTGTTTTCATTTAAGCACCTCTGACTTACGACTTATTACGTTTGGCTTTACTTACACGTGCTTTTGGTAGTTCTCCTGCCAGCAGCGGACGAATTTCCTCAAACCAGCGTTCCAAAAGGTGACGTAAACCTTCGCCGGCTTTCACCGTTTTGCTCTTTTTAAAGCGATAACTTAACAATAACAGAATGACTACCAGATAGAGAAATGGTTCCACCGAAGAGAATTCAGAAGCAAGTAAAAAGTGGGTGGCTGCTAGCAAATTGATAGGATAAGCCAAACGATGTAGCGCCTTCCAGTTTTTTCCACCAATCTTCTTCATAATATCGTTACTAGAGCTAATCGCTAACGGGATCAGCAATAGGAAAGCCAGCAAACCAAAGAAGAGGAAGTTTTGATTGAGCAGATCATGCAAAATATTACCCCATGAGAAATACCACTCAAGCCACACATAGTTCAACACATGTAGTATCACATAGAAAAAGGCGAACAAACCTAACATGCGCGAGTAACGTGCCAGTTTCTTGATACCCGTAAGATCCTTTAGCGGGGATATTGCCAGCGAAATAATCAGGAAATTTAGCGCCCAGTCACCGAGATAACGTTGTTGATAACCAACAGGAAAGCCATTTAAACCCGCTTCAGGGTGAATACCCGTAACAATAATACGGCCAAGCAACCAGATAAACGGCAATAGACAGAATATAAACAGCAGTGGTTTAAATCCGGTTTTATCCGCCGTTTCCAATGAATGACCATAGCGTTCCGCACGCCAAAGCCAGTAAGCAAAGCCAGCTATCAACATATTCCCTGTTGCTATCAGCACAAACGGCGCACGTGGCCCGATCATATCGAAGTAGAAACCGCCACTTTGCACCAGAAAGATCATGCCCGCAGCACCAACCATGCTAAAGAAGCCCATCATCGTGCCCCGAATATCCGACGGCGTAAGATCAAGTGTCAGCACCTGTGTTGAAATCATGCATCCCGCTTGACCAAAAGCAATGACCATCACCGAATAAACAATCGCTGATCCAAAAGGGTCACTTATCAACAGCAACGAGGCAAAGCCAAGCCCTGAACTCACTAGCCCCAAACCAATCGCTGCAATACGACCATAGACACGCATGACATGGACCCAGAAAGGCCCTGCGAGCATTAATATCACACCATTTAAGGCAATTAAAATACCCGCATGCGCTGCGGCAGACTCACGTGTCATGCCAATCAGATCGGCCTGATGCAACGACCACATCATTAAAAACAGACTGATAAAAACCATATCACTGCGGGCATAAAAAGCCGCAGCAAAACTCAGATGCATTTTTGGCTCATTCATGACCAGTTTAAAGATTCGCTGGACAGGAATTCCAGCGTCACCCAATTTGGGTGCGCTATCTTCCAGATGGCGGCGAGCCACTAAAACACCCAATAGCGTTAACAGGAAGGGTAGAATCAAGATTAGAAAAAAACCACCATATCTGGGCAACTGCATCAGCAGTGCATATAGAACAGTGCCACCAAAAACCATCATAAAGGCCGCTTTTGCAATCAGCGTTGGCCGATTCTCAAGGGTGCTCTTGTCACCAGCTAGCGCCCACATTTGTGAGGTAAAACCAGCACTGCCAAAGGACATCAAAATACGAGAGAAAAAGAAGATCGCTAAACCAGCAACACCAAAAACCGCACCGATCTGAAGACTAAAAGGCATGACCAAAGCGCCCACACCAGCAATCAAAAAGCCCAAAACAATCACCGGACTTCGACCATAACGATCAGAAAGATAGCCCATAAAATAGATCAGCAGTAAACCGGTAAGCTCCACAACCACTTGTACACTGGCATTAATCTCGCCGGCCGCCACCATGGGGATATCCAGCACCCGTTCCAGATAGAGCGGTTGAATGCCAACTATCAGCGCACTAAACACGGCTGAAATCGCGCACAACAAGTAGAGTGCGTTAAGTGGTGCTATCGCCGCCCTATCAGTTATCATGTCGATCCTCCTAAGCAGACGCTAAGCAAACACATAACGACCGCCTTCTGCCAGCAAACGTATGACCATGGCCACAATGAGTGCCACGCCTGTGGAGAGCAGCACCGAATAGGTCGCCATTTTAACACCAATGACTTTGATTTGAATAGCCATCGTTGAAACACATGGCACATAGAAGGTGACAAACACAATAAACGTTAGCACTTGAACCCAGTCCATGCTCTCCTGTACGCCAGCAATGCCAACCACGCCGAGTGCTTGAAACATCATAGCCAAGGAGAGCTCTTTACGCAGAATACCAAATAGCAGTGGCACGCCCAGCACCGCGGGCAAACCAAGCCACCAGAAAGTAATAGGCGCCAGAGCGCTATTAATCATCGCATCCACATCGGCCATCTGCATTAGCGCCAGAATCACTGTACCACCGACAAGTAGTGGCGTAACAATCGTCAGCACATCTTCAATTCTGCGCCAACTCTGATACATCAATTCAGAGAATTTTGGCATTTGATAAACCGGCATCGACATCACCTGACCCGGTGTGGGATCGGGAAAACTCCACGTAAGCAGCCGACTTAATACCGCAATAATAAGAATATTCACCATAAATATCGCAAACACACCCAGGCCGCCTAAATACATGCCCCCAAGTGCTAAAATAATCGCTGAACGCGCTGAACAGGGGATAAACGTCGCCATTAAGGTGGCAACCACTTGATCCCGCTTGTTTTTAATCGAAGCAAGCGACGAGATAGCGGGCACATTACAACCCAAACCCAATAAAAAGGGTACCGCCACATTACCTGACAGGCCGATATGATGAAACAATCGATCAACCACAAAGGCAATACGCGACATCAAGCCGGATAGCTCCAGAAATACCATCAGCAGCACCAGTGGAATCATATAAGGCACAACAATGCCCACCAAGCCAACTAAGCCTTCTACCACAGCTCTGACAATCGTCTCCAGCATGGAGTCAGCCTGCCATGTCCCCAACCAAGCCATCAAGGGAGCCGATGAGACTGAATCCAGCAGACCGGAAAATTCAAAAACTACATAGAGAATAGCAGCAAACATCACTGATGAAGTAAGAATCCCCCAATGCGGATGCAGTAGGATATTATCAAATAGTTCGCCCCAACTGCGTGTAGTGCGATATTCACCAAAACCGGTCACCCGTTCAGAGATACTCATACCACGGTGATGACGATCCACATCAATCTCAGCAGCTAGATCACGAGGTAATACGGCATCTGCCTGCTTTTGTAGTGCTGCAAATTTACTCGCGACATCGGGGAAATGCTCTTTTAACTCACTACTGAAATACTCGTCACCCTCCAGTAATTGGGCCAAAAGAAAGGCTGGCGAGAGATCAAACGACTCATAGACGTTATTATCTACCAAGAGAGCATGCGCTTCGTTTTTCCACCGGCTTATATGTTTTGGCAACGCATGGGGGATGGGGAGTAGATGATCACGGGCTGTCTCTAATATTTTATCAAACAGCTCCGCAATACCAACGCCTTCCAAAGCAGAAGTAGGAACAACGGGGATACCCAGTCGCTCGGATAGTAGCCCACAGTCAATATCTATCCCCTTACTCTTGGCTTGGTCTATCATATTCACAGCCAGTACCACCGGCTTACCAAGCGTTGCCAGCTCTAAGGATAGTTCCAAACTACGTCCGAGCACCGTGGCATCTACCACATGAACAATAACATCGGGACTGGAAAAAGGCGCTGGCGGCAGGTCACTTTCATGTGCAGAGATCAGCGGTCGACTATCACCCCACAGGAGGTATTTTAAGCCTTCAAGATTATCACCTTGCAGATGGCGCAGGGAAAAAAAACTGGGCAGATCGATCAAGTCGATCTCATCCACCCCGACCCGTACACCACATTGATCATAAGAGATAGCTGTGCCGCTAAAATTTCCACGCTCAACAAAAGCACTCGAGACCACTTTAAATATTTCACTTTTGCCGGACATTGGCTGCCCAACCAGCGCCACACGCAGTCGCCTCTCTCCGCGAAAGGGGCGTTGTGGTTCTGCCATAATCTGCCAACTAGCCATGTGTGTGCTCCGATATAATTCATCCAACAATATTTCAAACGCTTCATCACAAACAGAGCTAACTAAAGATGATGACTTACTCTGCGGTGAAGCGTTCTGAGTTGTTACTTTTTTTGCGTGGGAATGCTTTAGTCGCGTGCTTATAAAAAAAGCGCCGTTAAAGCATAAAGCCACGTCCTTTCTGATTCCGATCCACTTTGACAATAATATCGTGACATTTAATACAACGGCCTGCCGGTGGGTGGGGACGTTTTGTGGTGGGGGTAAGCGGCGGGCCCAACTTTGTCATCCTAGACATCTGCTCTAGCAGCGCACCTACAGGTAATTTATCCTGCGAGCCGGCACCCGGTCCACCTTGAAAAAGATGGCAGTTAATACAATCGCCGACAAAAGGATGCGGCATAGGCGTACCCGGTGCAATCTCAGGAATATGCTTCATCACCATCAAACGATAAGATTTTTTCCGCGGGCTAATGCTATGAAGCAATGACCTTAAAACCTTTGCATCTGCCGGTTTTGGCATCCTGCCCGTTAACACACCTTCGGTAGCCCTACTATTAAACTCAGGCAGATTACTTGTTTTTTCAACAATCGTATCCCAGCCAAGGAGTGCCACAATAAGCGCTATGACGATTGCGATGATCCACTTTAGTTTGGTCGCTGATAATGCTGGCTGCGCTGTTTCAGACAACCGATCTCACCTGTATCATGACGCGTCTATTACGCGTCTTCATGCTCACTGGCCTTCTTAAAATAGACAACTGCCGATTCACGATCACCCTGCTGCTCATAAGCAAAGCCAATCAAGCGATAGAGCTTCACTTCATCCGGGCGTAATAATAATGCCTGCTTAAACGTTTCAATGGCTTTCTCATACGCTCCTGTATTATCATAAGCAATACCTAGTTTGTGCAGTAAATTGAAACTTTTAGGGTTTTCCACGAGAATTTCTTCTAGGAGCGGAATGGCTTTCTCATGTTTTTCAAGCTGCGTATATGCAACACCAAGCGCCACAGTAACCTTTTTATTATCCGGCACATCAGCATGGGCTTTTTCCAACAGTTCCACCCCATCTTCCGCACGACCGCTGCGCAGCAACGCCAAGCCCAACACAGTGATGAGCTGTTGATCGCTACTACCGGCGGCATAAAGAGGCTCAAGTAAAGCAATCGCACGTGCATAAAGACCGTTATTTGCAGCGTCTATGCCCTTATCACGGTGGTATTGATCGACAATATCCTGATCAATCGTAAAAACAGATTGAAAGGAAGCGATCATGCGATCAGATATCCGGCCTGCTTTTATGGCAAAAAACTTTAGATAAAGACCGATAGCATCAGCATACTCATTATTTTTTAACATGTTTCACCTCTTGATAATACATCTAAATTTTATGCCCAAAGCACGATTAACAATCATCATTGTATTACATGGCACGCAACACACGCACCTCTATCTCTGTGCGGCTGATCCAAAATATGTGCCTGTTCAGCTGTAATCGGTGCCGGTGGCAGCGTAACCATATCCGGCGGCGGTGATATTTCAAAACCTGTTCCGAAGGTATGACATTTAGTGCAGGCTCCGCGATAAGGATGCGGACGGAAGTCTCCAGGCAAAATCATAGGAGCTGCTTCTACCTGTGCAAAGCCCAAAGGCAAGCTATCTTTCATCATCAACGACATAGCGTTCATACGATAAAGCTTATTACTGCCCATACCATCTTTACGCAGTACGCCCACATTGACACTTAATTGATCCGCTAGTTTACGCGTCTCGTTCTGAAAATCCTGTAAATTACGCACCCGGCCAGTACCTACTCTGACAATGACATCACCCGCCAAAAAACCGCTATCTGCGGCATTTAGCGTAACCTCTTCGATCATCACCCCTTCCAAGCCCTTGGGGTAACGCATTTTCATTCTTAATTCGGCATCCAACAGCGTCGTATCCATCCCTTGCCAATGCGCCTCAAAAAGTTCTAACTTGGTGGGAATATAGTTGGGAATATTGCCCGCCAATTCCAAGTTCAGGTTTTCATTAAAGGGCACAGGCTCCATACTCGTAGGGAGATTCAATGCCGCAAACCGACCTGTTATCGCACCTTGATCAGCATTGGTTGCATTCTCAGCCACACCTGTAGCTGCCGCGACGCGCTGCCACTGGGCGGGCACGGCTTCAGCCAGACCCTGGCCGCTAACAGCGACTGGCACGGGATCACCACTCACAAAACCCATCACAATAAGAGAGACTACCACAAACACAGCCCCAGCAACCATACCGACCTCTTTTGTGAAATACCAAGGCTTTAGCTTGCTTTTTTTATGCGCATCGTCAAATAGCTCAAACTCTTCCGACCCTTTCACCGTTTACCGCTCATATAAACAAACTCCAAAAATTTACCCATCATTGATCCATATCAATCATTACAGTGCCAGCATTCTAACAGCAATCACGGCCATAATAAGCACATAAATCCACTTCAATACCAGCGTTGGTAGTAGATGCATCAATTTAGCACCTAATCTTCCTCCAACATAAGCTCCCGGAATCATTATCGCAGCTAAAGTTAGCGGCGCCTCCCAAGTGATAAGCCCTGTGGAGATACCATGACTGAAGGCGACAATTGTGCCTGCCACAGAGGCCCAAAAAACCAAAACTGAGCTATTGGCAATAGCATTTCGCAGCGAAACCTTGGCAAAATAGCGTTGCAGAGGCACCTCGATTACGCCGCCACTGATACCAAGCACACCCGAAATCAAGCCCATCGGCAAACCCAGAATGGCATGCTTTGAGTTTTTTTCAACCTCCCTATGCTGGCCAGCAGATGATCCTTCAGCCGACGAAAAATCATCATCTATTAGTGAGTCAATCAACGACTCATGATCATCCACGCTCGTTTGATTGTTACGACGAACAATCACCTCGTCGGCATTATCGACAAATATCTCATGCAAGCCTTTTGCAACCATCAGTGCAGCAAACAGACCAAGCAGCAAACCCGCCGTACTATCACCGATTGAGTTACCAATAAAATAACCGATGACAATACCCACAAGCGCCCAGGGCAGCAGTGGTTTAACATTTTCCCACATAATAAAACCAGCTTTGTGATTGCGCAGTGCTGCGGCGCCATATACAAATACATTGGTCAGATAAGCAACCGGCCTAATCAGATACATGCCATAACCGAAAATAACCATCATACCAGCCACCTGAATGACGCCGCCGCCCATCGTCATCATGCCACCAGCCACGCCTGCAAACAGGGCTAGAGCGAGTAGCCCTACAATATCGGCAGGCGCAAAGCCAGCTATCAAATAACGTTCTATGGGCGCAATCTCCGCCGCGGGTAGCGTAGTAGCTGGATCCACACTCCCGGCTTGTTGAGCCGCCACTTGCATTCTAGCCTGATTCCACCAGCGGCTAGCGGCACTATCCACGTTAGGTGCGGCTTGCTTGGTTTGAAATGCTACAGGGGTTGTCGGTGCATTTTTTTTAGGCTGAGCGGCAATAAGCGGCTCAGCCTTATTAAAATTTACAACATCTCGGAAATGCCCCAATATCACACCTGCAGGCGTAATATAGCCTCCTTTCTGCGTCAGAGAAACGGCCATGCCCAACATCTCACCTTTGACGTTGACCACTGGCCCACCAATTTGACTATTTGTATAAATTACATCACTGAGAAATAGTGGATCAACACCCGTATTGGTTTGATTGGTAATCGTCCCCATCATCAAAACATCACGGCCGCTTTGATCTGGGCCAAAAGAGTATACCTTTTCGCCAGGTTGTGGTGACACGGCTGGATCAGCCATTGATATATAGAGAAAGCGATCTCGGGTAAGCATCTTCAACACAACCAAGTCATGTTTTGCTTGTTTTTTCACAATTTCGGCACTGTATGTTTTCGTACCACGCACACTCTTCACAAAGACCTTTATTTCAGACAATGTATCAATCAGATGTAGGGACGTTAATATATGACCATCAGCACTAATAATCGTGCCACGGCCAGGAGGCATTGCATTCACCCGTCCGTCACCCACGCCCACCACTGCAGGTGAGAGCAGATCGGGTAACGAGGCAACTTGTCCCATCACTGCATTTTTATAGAGAGCCTCACTAACAGAGAAGTCTTCGAGGCCAAACACATCATCACTCCCCCGCCAAGTTTCCAGCACATAAAAACCCCACAGAAAAGTAAATATGACGAGAACAGAGAGGATACCTGCGCCCCAACGCCATGGTTTTTCACAAAAAACAATCATATTGTGAGGCGAACCAGACCTTTTAGGCTCCATCGACTCGATTGGTTTTATTTCAATAATCTCACGCTTCACGACGACTACCTCTGATAAGCAATGTAAATATATGCCAATAACCCATCATCATGATACTTCTACCGTAGCAGGCTTGGCTGAAATATGCAGTGATCCGATATGTGCCACTCGCGAACTGATGATAGCTTTTGCTCTTCCTGTTATTTCATTGGCCTGATTAACACTAATCTCTGGATCCAAACCAAGCACAATTTCAACTAAAATTGATTGACCAACCTGACGCGCACGAAACAACTGAATCTGCTCTACTTCATCCATTCTTTCTAGGTGTTCAATAATTTTTTCTCGCATAGGGCCATCAACGGTACGATCCATAAGGCCTCGGGCTGCATCGCGGAAGACATCCGAACCAAGATAGAGCAGGTGTAGTGCTTCAAAAATAGCCACAACCAGATCAATCCACGGCATACCAAAATAATGCGCCCCAATAATAGCAAATGCGACAGCACCTGATGCTGTGGCATCGGCATGGTGATGTTTGGAGAGTGTACGGGTCATCGGGCTATTGCTTTCAACTGCAATACAACGGGAATAAAAATACATAAACACATTTACTGCAACAGAGATTAGTGCGGCCCACAGAGCAATAATATGTGGCGCCTTATGCGGATCACCATAAACCAACAGATAGATTGCATGACCGAGTAGATAGGTTGTCAGCATCAGAAACACAACACTGGCAAACATTGTAAGCACAAATTCAATCTTGCCATGCCCATACGGATGCTCTTTATCAAGCGGTTTGGCTGAAATTTTTACACCTATAATCACCAAAAGCGAGGTCATCAGGTCTTTTGCTGAGTACATCGCATCAGCAACCAGGGCGTGAGAGCCAGAAATTAGGCCAATAAATGCCTTCATGATCATCAAGGTGGCATTGACAACAATACCAATCCATCCGACACCTTGAGAACACCTGACACATTTTTCACTAATCATGATTACAACCTACTGTTTAAAATATTATACAAATAATGCAGTACCGAGAGATCAAACTTAACCGTCGCGCACAAGCTAATCCACATCACATAATCTATTACGCTTTGCGCTTAATCATTCTACCTAGCCCTACTAACGCTCGTTGTTTTTCTTGGCGGCCTTTCTAACCACTAAAAAAATAGCCGCCACAAAACCAAGCATGAAACAAATAAACATCACCGTTATCAGTGGCAGTATAATTGGCGGACCAAACATCCATGATGTTGCCACTAGGCCCAAATTTTGTGAAGCAAAGGCTACCAGTACCAACACAAGCAGGACGTACACTATAAATTTAGACACTTGTACTCACTCCATCTTTCTTAGCAGGCGCCCTTAAAATCATTGTAAATGTTTAGCCAAATAGGCGTAGATATCTTTCACTGCGGTGGCTTGGAAGGGTTTGGCTAGCCATGGAAAATCAATCTCACCATGAAGCTTACGCTCCTCTATCGTCAAGGCGCCACGAATTGCGAATCCTTTTACAACACCTGCAAAAGTAAAGACATGGCCTTGCCTTTGAATCTTTAGCTGACTTAATAGGGGATCATCAATAACACCATTAGAAAACAAGCCGTTCAAAACGGAAACAGCCCCCTCTTGTGAGAGGGGGTGATCCATCGAGAGCTTTACAACTGACAACTAAACGCCTGAACGACGATCAGCCGAACTGATCCCACAATTCTGTAGGCAGAAGCTTACCAAGCTCCAAGGCACCTTCACAACCGCTATAAATCACATCTTCGATCGTGGTTACATTCACTGTGCCATAACCTTCTAAGCCAGCTGCAATTAATGGTGCAAGGCCGCGAATCTGAGAACCGCCGCCAGCAAGAATAATATTCTCAAGCACTGCAGCGTGATCTTCTGGTGGAAAGCAGAGAATCAAAACTTCTAAAGATTCGATGATTTCCGGCACAATTGATTCACACGAAACACGCACCTGTTCAGTGATGTCAAACATCTTAGGCTTACCATCAACACGCAGCTCAACTGTGACCGCTTCCCCACCATTGGCTTTACCCACAAAAGAGTGTGATTCTTTGATCTGACGGGCAATATGCTTATTAATAGTCACTTCAGGATAGCGTTCGGAGATCAAGGAGATTAACATCTGATTGATATGGTTACCAGCACTGGTCAATGTTCTCTGCTGCTGAGCAGTAGGTACATTGCCCTGCAGAGCGCATACATCAACCGTGCCCGCACCAATGTCCACAACCATTGCATTCACCAGCACACCCATGCCATAAGCCACCATAAATGGCTCAGAGGCAACAATCACAGTGTCAAAAAGCTCTGAGGCAACACTAAGTAGAGCCGCTTTGTTTTTATCCGATGCACGCGCAGGTACGCCGATCACAGCACATAACTCATCTTTCGGATCAGCCTTGGCTTGATCTATCACATATTCCAACAGGTGTGTTGCAACTTCGACGTCACGGCCTGCATATTCACGCAACACACCGTCTTCTAATGGATAACGTAGATCCAAAAATGAGTGTTTATCCGAAGCATCTTTGCCTACTAGATAAGGGCGACCTATTAATTTAAGACCAATAAGATCTTTCGGATAACCGACGACCGATTCAACCGTATAGCGATCTCCTTTACTGGTAACTACAGCCGTCAAAGACGTACCTAGATCGATACCTAGTAATAGCTGATTTTTTCCAGCTGTTGTTGTGCTCTCTTCTGTTTCTGCCATTTTTATCTCCTCGTTACCTTATCTATTATTTCTCGGTAGTTCCTAAAATTTTACTTACGCGACTCTTCACATTGTCGGCCCCCTGCCTTACCCCTGAAGACACATCTGCCATCGCGGCTTTAGGATCGCGAGCAGCAGTAGCAACTGACTTTCCTGTCATCGAAACAGATGAAAACACTTTACCCAGGCCACCGCCTAGCGTGTTAATCACACCGTCAAAAAGACCTTCGACTTCTATGTCTACAAAACTACTCATGCCATCTCCACTTTCAGCAGGAGCTGCATCTGTTTTAGCCCGCTTCGCTGCAGCATCTTTTTCGGCTTCGACCTTTTCAACGGCTGCTTTCTCAGCTTCGGCCTTCTCAACGGCTGCTTTCTCAGCTTCGGCCTTCTCAACTGCTGCCTTCTCAGCTGCTGATTTCTCAGCTTCGGCCTTCTCAACTGCTGCTTTCTCAGCTTCTGCTTTCTCAGCCGCGGCTTTCTCAGCTACCACTTTATCAGCTTCAGCTTTTTCTGCAGCGGCTTTCTCAGCCGCCAACCTAGCCGCAGCTTCATCGGCACCGCTCTTGGCTGCGGCTGTTCTGGCAGCAGCTTTACCAGCAGCAGCTTTTTCTGCGGCGGCTTGCTCTGCTTCCACTTTTTCAGCCTCTGCCAACGCTGCAGCAGCTTTTTCCTCTAAAGCCTTTGCTTCTACGGCCTTTTGAGCAGCTTCTTTTTCAGCTATTGTATTCAGATCATCCGCGTCACTGGTCACGGCAAGCTCCTCTTTCTCTTCACCGGGAGAGCTACTTACTACAACAGCTTCTACTACAACATTCTCTGGTTCACTTACTAACTGATCAACGTCATGACGATCAATCCCGATATCAGTAGTGATCACTTCGGCAGGACTCTCTTTCATGTCTGCCGCAACTGCCTCAACAGCTTCCACTGCTAGTTCAGTTTCAATATTTTTATCTTTCTCAGGGAAACTTCGTTTCTTTGAGTGTACTCTTCTTTTATCCACGCCCTCAACCCCTCGCATTATAGAAATACATAAAATTCACGTCCACGCCGCATCATACGCAACATATTGTCTTTATTCTTGGATGCACCACGAATCGCCCGATCCAAAGCCGCTGCATTTTGAATAGGCAAGCCATTTACTTCAACAATAATATCACCGCTCTTGATGCCCGCCTTGGCTGCCGCTGCACCACCTGTAACGTCACCAACTATAGCACCTCTGACGACATCTTTGGCTGGACTAAAGCTTTCGATTTCAATGCCAAACCAGGTGAATTCCGTTGGCACCTTTCGTTTAGGCACAACAGGCTGAGCTGCTGCAGGCTGTTGCGACATCGGTTGCCTAGCGGCTACTGGCTGATTCTGCTGCCGCCAAACAGCACGCCAATCGTTATTATCAATGACCAGTGTGACACGTTCTTTATGGCCTGCATGCAGCACTGTCAGTTCAAGTTGGTCACCTGGCGAGCGCTTAGCAACCCAACGCGCTAAACTTTCAGGTGATCGAATGCGGCGTCCATCTAATTTCAGCAAAATATCACCCGCAACCAAGCCTGCCTGTTCAGCAGGTGAACCGGGATGCACATTCGTTACAAACACCCCTTTACCGATCGGTTGATTGAGCCGCCTGGCGATTAATTCATCAATAATTTGAACGTCAGCTCCCGGCAGTGCATGCACTCGCTTGCTGTTTCCGCCGGCGCCCACCGCTTGCATCTGGGTCGCTAGCGGTTGACCACCACCGGCTGGTCTAATTTGATGACAACTGGCACAATTCATCTGATTGCGCCCATCATTATGACTACCTGGAGGCGTGGCATTGGCACGAATCGTAGGTGCCGCAGCTTGGGGTGCAGGTGCCACAACAGCTTGCATCCTATTAAAAGTGCCCGCCATGCCAGCAACCGCTGTTGTTCTACCACCGGTAAATTGATGACAACTCGCACAATTCATCTGGTTGCGACCATCGTTATGACTGCCCGGAGGTGTGGCATTTGGGCTGATCACTGGAGCTACGCCCCCTTGCGGCGCTGGTGCCGCAACGGGCTGCATCATCATACTCCCAAAAGCACCACTCAAGCCGCCAAACGTATCGGCTAAACCCGCAACTGGCCTTGCTCCACCACCTGTGAACTGGTGACAGCTCGCGCAATTCATCTGATTGCGGCCATCACGGTGACTTGCTGGCGGTGTCGATTTCGGACTTATCCGTGGAGCCGCCTGCATACCTTGTGCGGCAATGGGCAGTAGCTCACCTCTAAATGTTGGTGTCTGTAATCGAAAACCATTCACCGCCATAGAGTTACCATTGGCAGAAATCAGCTCATGGCACGTCGCACAGCTCATTTTTTCACGACCGTCGCGATGGGGGGATGGCACGCCTGCCCGAATAGGTGGACCGGCATTGCCTACGGCCGTTCCCGCAACCGTCCGAGCTAAATTATTCCTTCCAGCAGCGCCTGCGACTAGCTTAACGCCTGCGCCGACAAACATGCGCACACTATTACTCGGAACAGCAAAACCAATACCGGCAAAAGAGCCCGTAGGTGTATAAATCGCCGTATTGATACCAATAATTTCACCTTTGGTATTGATTAGTGGGCCACCGGAATTACCCTGATTAATCGCTGCATCTGTCTGTAATAAACCTTCATGCCGTAACCCTTCAATGACCATCGACTTACGCACAGCCGAGACAATCCCCTTACTAACGGTCTGCCCCAGACCAAAAGGACTACCGATAGCAATCACATCATCACCCACACGGATTCGACGACTATCTCCTAGTGGTGCCACGACAAGGGCAGTGGATGGCGTGATTTTCAGCAAAGCGAGATCCGCAGTCTCATCCATGCGAATCACATCAGCCCTATAAATGCGGCTACCTCTGGCTTCAAACACCGTGATCTGGACTTCTGCAGCATCGCGCACCACATGATAATTGGTAACAATATAGCCATCGCGACTGATAATCACACCAGAGCCAATCAAATCGCCGGCCTGGCCCATCGAAGGGTTCGGGTTTACCGGATTGGCAAACCGAACGCCAGCCCTGTTGCCGCTCACACCATTTTGGTTGATACTGCCATTTGTTTTAACACCAATATGTACGACGCTGTTCGCCATATCGGCAATGACATTTGTAAAGCGTCCTTTTACCAACATTGCCTGCGGATTCATCTGATATTGGGGCTGCATCGCTGGCATAGCCGGCACAGCTGCTACCTGCTGCATACCATTCTGCATCATTGGCAAAGTGTTGGTACTATATTGATTTAACCCATTTGGAGCGGCAGCCTGCACTGTTGCAGGTGCCATGTTTTGTTGCCCAGCTGGCCTTGGATGGATGCGAACACCCGGGGGCACGGTAACATCTTTTGCTGATACAACGGGCGCCGGCATCACCCAGTTAGCTAACTGTGAGGTGGCATTGGAAGCTTGTGCTGTAGGTCCGCTCAACACACTATTAAACGGTCGAAAGCTGACGCCTTTAGACTGGTACTGCGTGTACCAATACGCACCGATCAAAATTAGTACGGCTGCGGCAGCAATAAGTATAAAAAACCGCCTCATCTCAATGGAGCAGTCTTCGGGAAACTCACTTTTTCTAACTTTTATGTCACCCAGTTCCATATCATCCAAAGGTGCGTTACTCATAAGCTATAAAACTCCTAACTTAAACTCTTAAACATTAAGAAATATCTTCATCTTTAATACTTTGTTCATCGCGAACCCTCGATACACCTGAAGCTAAGGCAATCAAACCAAAGCCAATCAGAATCACCGGCAATGCACCACGCATCAACTCCACAACAGACCACCACCAAGCTGTTAAGCCCCACAAACCAAACGCAATAGCAAGCAAGCCTGTAACTATTGTAGGCATAAATACCCTCCAAAATTAAAATTCAGTGCATCACACTAATTTCTATTTGATGCCTGCGTCAAGAACAAGCGCTCAATGATCCAATCTTTGATCACCCATAGGGCGTAAAATATCACCACAAGATTGCATAGACCAATAAATACAAACGGTGCAAATGGGCCAATGGAATCGAAGGCCATACCCCCAACTTGCACGCAAATAATTACCCCAATACCGCCCACCAAATTAAAGCCACCCAGCATCAAGCCGCGTATTTTAGCTGGAGCTAGATCAATCACAAGTATTTGCGGGGCAATCAGACAACTGGCCTGCCCCAAGGCAATCAATGTTACCGGTAGCACAATCAACCATTCAAAGGGATTCACCACAAAGATCATCAATAAGAAGCCGCATGCAGAAATAGCCAAACCCGCAATCAATGACTGCACGCGTCCTATTCGGTCGATCACGCGACCCCACAAAGGAATCGTCACCAACATGACCACCCCCGCATAACCAATCAATAATCCGGCCCTTGCAACAGCTTCGGCATGATCAATATGCACAAGATCCGCAAAATAGATAAACCAGAGCATCATAAACATGCCCATAAAAACCATATCACTACGCGAGAAAAAGGCAGCCGCAAAGGCTAAGCGCATCTTCTGGCTCTCTAAGAGCACCACAAAGCCATCTGTCCATGGTGGTTCGTTATCGACATCAGGTGTGATGACATCTTGCAAACAGGTTCGGGCGATATAAACACCACTCAGCGCCACAATCACGGCGAATAACATAAACGCTAAGATACCTGAATAGCGCGGTATTTGCATACAGACGGCATACACCAGTGTGGCGCCAAAGGCCATCATAAAGGCCGACTTTGCTAGCATTTTAGGGCGATCATCGAAGTTGGTAAAATCCCCCGCCAACACCCCTAATTGCGTCCATACCACCGCACTGCCAAGTGACATCACGATGCGGAATAGATAATAAACAGCCAGTCCGCCAATGCCCAGCAGCAGGGCTATTTCAGCGCTAAAGGGAACCAATAATGCGCCAATTGCGGCCACCAAAAAACCAGCCGTAATCATCACTACCCGTCCATGGCGATCGGATAGATAGCCAAAGAGTGTAATCACCATGATATCAAATATTTCCGTAGTAACCATAATATTGGCATTGATCGAACCGGCCGTATCAAAAGGAATATGAAGTACTTCGCGCAAAAAAAGAGGCTGAATGGCAACCGCCATAGACATGAAAATCGTACAGAGAGCCGACAATAGATAGACGGCATTCCAGCGTTGTAAATCAACTATTTTTTCTACGTCCATCCACTCCACCTACAACATCAAACTAAATAAGCTTACTACGTTTGTATATCAACTATAAAGCAAAGAAAACGGCCCTTCTTTACAGAGAGGGCCGTCACCTAAAAAACTACAGACTATATTTTTGTTGAAAGGCTATAGATAAATGGGATTCGCCAAGCTTTTCTTAACAATACCGAGACGATTCCAATAGCAGAAAAAACAAGCACCATCATAAGAGACATGCTGCTAAACCACTTACCCAAAAATGGCAGATGCAACGCTAAAAACGCCAACACACTCCATACCCATAGGATCAGACCCTGACGGGCATGAAAGTTTACATAGTGATCATCACGATTCATTAGCAGCGGTACAATACACAGAACCCCCAGATAACTCATCAATGCCAATATACGCGCTCTAACCCCGAGCCTGCCTCTAATAACATCCTTAGCCATTACCATCTCCCTTCAATATGTGCTTTATCATTTTTTAACTTATCTAAACTCAGAGTCGACATCACTATCAGAAAATGCAGGGGCGCCTGTTTCATCCAGATCAGATACTAACTGCTGGTTAAGAAGCTCTAAATCGCTCTCAGCCTGTTTCTTCTCTACTTTGCGGCTACGAATATAGCCATAAACAGCACCCGCGCCAATGATACCTAGAATAGCTAAACCAACCGGTGCCCCGATACCAAGGCCTAGACCCAATGTACCACCCTTTGCACTGGTAGCAGCAACTGTTTTACCGGCAGCGGCAGCAGCGGTCGTTTTGCTCGTCGCTGCATCCGCGGCAACCGCAGCACCAATACCTTTCGCTGTAGCACCAGCAGCCGTACTTTTAGCGGCTAACGCTGTGCCCGCAGGAATGACTGTCGTTGAAGCCGCGCCTTTTGCAGTAGCTGCAGCAGCGACACTTTTTGCACTCATGGCACCACCAACACTCGCCGCACCAGGCACTGTTGCCGTAGTGGCGGCACCATTTGCAACGCAGACACCAGCACCCCCTTTTGCAGCTCCAGCAGCCACACCGGCTTTGGCAGCACCACCCTTAACAATAGCAGCTTTCGCGGCTCCGCCTTTGGCCATCGCAGCTTTAGCTGCGGCGCCTTCTGTTTCCATTTCAACTACTTGTGCGGCACCTGCTTTTGCAGCGCCACCCTTCACAACAGCAGCTTTCGCGGCTCCGCCTTTGGCCATCGCAGCTTTAGCTGCGGCGCCTTCTGTTTCCATTTCAACTGCTTGTGCGGCACCTACTTTTGCAGCGCCGCCCTTAGCGGCTACGCCTGTAGTAGTAGCAGCACCATTACCACCATTAACCATGGCAACCTTTGTCACCATAGCGCCACCATCAGCTGGAATAGCTGGAGGCGTAGCAACAGGCGTTGGGCCACTCATAAGTATAGATTTTTTAATGACAATATTCTCACGAAGGGTTGTCATCCCCAATGCTGCTGCTCCCTCTAATCCAGGCATACCTGTCTCCCAAAACGTCCACGATATTTTTTTGTTCAAAAATGTTTTTTTGCATTCTAACTTATTTTTCTATTAGTTCAAGCTTTTTTCACTACCACTTCATGCCACACTTAACATTATATTCATACATTTCAGAGGCATGTTTATCATCTAATCAATCAAGGGGAAAGGGGAAAGGGGAAAGGGGAAAGGGGAAAGGGGAAAGGCTACGAACCATACCAAGCCTGTCCACAGTTCATTTAAACTTTTTTTACAGCTTTTCCCAATATTCAGAGGGCATCTCAATACACATATTTAGCGCACCAATACTGCCGCAAAATTCAGCATCCTGAACGCAGGTTGCCCGTCCGCCACCATAAGCTGCCAGACTATCTTCAATGGCTGCATCAATACCCTGCAAACGAGAGCCACCACCAGCAATAATGATATTATTACGCATAGATTCCTGGAAATCAGGATCAAAAGAACCAACCAAGGCTTGCACAGCTTTGGTGATCGGGGCCGCCAGCTGCAGACAGGACTCTTTCAATACATCACTAACATCATACTCACCGATCAAGCCATTTTCAGTTAACCTCACAATCACAGGCTCAGAGGCATCACTCAAATAACCATGCTTCTCTTTGATGTTTTTGACAATTTTTTTACTCAGCTGCACATCAGGGAATTTAGCCAGCATCGCCTTGGCAATCATATCATCGAGGAAGTTACCTGCGGTTGTGAGTGTCAACTGATCAGAGGCATCAGGAACCGAACCGTGCATACGGCAGAGATCCGTTGTACCCGCACCTATATCAACAATCAAGCACTCATCAAAGCGATTGCAAGAGTAAGCAACGGCAAAAGCCTCACTCACAATAATCAAACGATCGATGATATCCTTACTCAGATGAAGGATCGCTTTTTTATTTTTTAGACTCGCTTGGGCTGGCACGCCGATAGCCGCATAAATTTCTGACTCGCTGTTATGTTCAGGCAGTGCCAAGGAAATCAACTCTTTGAGCAGTAACACTGTTGCATCTATCGAGGCCTTGTCTTCACACAATACACCATCGGCCAAAGGCCACACCAAGTCTAGTGCCAAACGGTTATCTAAAGCATCTTCACCGAGCAGAAACTCCTTATTCAAGCGTTTACGTGCAACCATGTCTTTCGGATAACCCACGCAACTGGCAATTGTCAGCCGCTTGCCTGTTGACGTAGTGATTGAACTACGGCTTGTACCCAGATCGATTCCCACATGAAATATATCACCCATTACCTTCCCCCCAGACTATTGATTATGCTGCTCTTAATTCCATATTTTCACTAAGAATATCCTTAAACATCTCACCCTTTTGATCGCCGCCACGTGGTGCCTGCTCAAAGAAAAACGCTGCCTGTTCCGAAATATCGGCTGGCGGCCGATGCTGCATGCCACTGCTTTTCAGCTCTGCAAGCTGCTTGATCAGATCCGTGTGGTTAGCTGTGACACGCTTGTTTAATTTAACAATCTGCCAAGCTGCCAAACCACCAAAAATCAACAGTCCTACACTAGGATTAAAAAGCGCACCAAGCTTCACGGCGCCTAAATTCATTGAGCTTGCAGTCGTTATAGCAACAGCCATGCGTATCCTCCATCCTTTAAATAGGGACATTATAGCACAGATTTTCAAACCCACAACTTCTAAATATTTTCACTACTCAAATCTGCCCGCATTCGCTTGGCGTGACGAACCACAATATACGTTAATGGAATCAGATGCACGATCAACATCGAGCCTATAATAATATCGCCCAACGACCACAAAGAGGCCAGCGGCAAAAAGGGCCCACAAAAGGCCACAAATACAAAAAACCAACGAAATCCAATAATATTCGTACCGCCAAGGTATTCAAAACAGCGTTCGCCAAAATGTGCCCAACTGATCATGGTTGTAAAAGCAAACACCACCAGACAAGCCGAAATAAATAGCAGACCACCTTCACCTAAAAAATGCTCGAACGAGGAGACCGTCAAAAACGCCCCCGTCTCCTCAAGCCACATATCCCCCAGCAACACCACTAAGCCTGTCGTGGTACAAACCAAGATGGTATCCACCAAAGGCACAGCTGCGGCCAAAAAAGCACTCTGCGCAGGGCTGCCATCATTGGCGCCCTGCCAGAAGGTAGCAAACCCCACACCAGAACCATGGGAAAAGACACCACGAGAGATACCATACTGCATTGTTTCCAGTATCGCATAGCCTGCAACGCCACCGGCCACGGCATACGGTGTAAATGCATAATAAAACACAGAACCCAGTGCCTTGAGGGTACTCACTGGGTCCGATGCTAGAATACCCCATCCAGCCAGTAGATAAGCCACAATCATCCACGGCGCTATTTTAGAGCTAAAGGTAAGAATACCCTTCATACCGCCAATAATCACAGCTCCCACAGCCGCCGCAATCAAAAGCGCAATAATCAAATTAGCCGAACCTGTTTCACCCGTCATCGCCTGCGCCACGGAGTTTGATTGGATAAGATTGGCCATCACCATACCATTGGCCATCAGCAAAAAAGCCAGTGCAATTGCCAGCGGCTTCCATGACTTAGATAACATTTTTATTATATACAACATCGGTGTGGCAAATAGCTTGGGATCATCATTGTCTTTGGCCAAACGTACCGCCCAATAGACCGAACACATGCGAAAGGACATGCCCAAAATAGCCGACACCCACATCCAAAAAAGCGCACCCGGACCGCCTAAATGAATCGCCGTCGCCACACCCGCTAGGTTGCCAACACCCACCGTTGCCGCCAATGCCGCAAAAAAACCATTAAATTGGGATACATGACCATCGCCAGTAGCCTCACTCTTTCGGCCCGCCCACAAACCTACCAAGGCTCTTCGGATACCCGACCACACCACGTTTCGTGTTAAAATAATAAATAGAATCCCGATCTCTAAGTAAATAAAAACTAAAAAAGGACTCCACATCCATGACGATATACTCTCTAACATTGACTACCTTTTATCTTTTATTTCGTAACGCTCAAGGATCAATAACGACCAATAGCTGTGAGCGCAGCGTACGCAAAGTTACGCCGAGTACAAACAATTTCACGCACGCGTGCCAGTGGATCCGCCTTTTTCTTTATCTGTTAAGCAGCAATAAAAAATCAGGTAAGCGGTCGTTGTCGTCATCCATGCAGCTGCTTCCAGGCATGCATGAAACACCCATCATTACCCTGCGTGGGGCTTTAACTGCGCAAATATGATGCTGCAGCGCGGCTAATGCCGCATCCACAAGGGCATAGCGGCATGACACGACAGAGACCACCACTGCAGGCATAGCCTCTTTTTCAACAGGCATTACTTTTTATCTTTGCGCCCCATCATCGATGAGAGCCTACTAGCAACCGATGAAATCGAACCGCGCGCGGCACTTGAAACACCATTTGCAGCACCACCTACAGCATCAATGGTATGACCCAAGCCATTACCGAGCGCATTGATAGCACCATTCAGCACATCTTCAACTTCAACATCATCTGGTTCCATCGCATGACCTGTGGTAAAACCACCAGCCTTAGGATTTCTATCTGCAGCCACTCGCCTTTGTGGTGTTCTGCTCGCTGCAGGCTTAGCCACAGCGGCGTGATGCGACTGTGCCAGCTCCCGACGCGTTTGCTCCAACAACTGACGCAACTCATCAGCTTCACTGGCTTGAGCAGCCGTTGCATCCTGGCCTGTCGTACGAACCGCCACAGACTCAGTATTTTTTTGAAGTGCCTCATCTCTAACGGCCACCTCCTGTCTTAACAGTGCAATTTCTCTAATAATAGCCGCTTCTCTCGACGCACTCTCTCGCTCAACCGCCTGATTGGCCGCGCTACTTTTCGCTACCGCCTCTCTTTCTTCCATTCTTTTAATGGCTGCCTCTAGCTTCGCCGCTTCACGGGCTTCCGCCTCACGAATCGCCAGGTCCCTCACTTCAGCCTCATGCGCGAGGGCTTTTTTCATGGCCGCTTCCCTGACCTCGATCTCTTTCAAGGCACTCTCTCTATGGAGTGCTTCTCTAACCTCAGCCTCTCTCTCTTTGGCCTCGGCTATGGTCGCAGCTTCCCTGGCCTGAGCTTCTCGAATGTGAGCCTCTTTTATGGCTACTTCGCGCTGCTCAACCTCTCGAATTGCGGCCTCACGAATCGCAATTTCTCTTACCTCGGCTTCTCTAGCACGCTCTTCTCGAGCCCTAGCCTCTTTGGCTTCTATTTCACGAATCGCCGCCTCTCTAATGGCCGCCTCTCTAATCTCTGTCTCTTTAACAGCAGCATCTCTAATTGCGCCTTCACGAGCCTCCGCCTCTCGGGCTTCAATTTTTTTAATAGCGGCGGCTCGGATAGCGGCTTCTCGTGCTGCTGCTTGCTGGGCTTCTTTCTCACGTTCAGCCACTGCTCTGTCTTCCGCCTCACGTTGAGCCTGCTCTCTGGCTATTCTCTCACGTTCAGCGAACTCCCGGGCTTCCGCCTCACGTAGCGCCTGCGCTCTAGCTGCTGCCTCACGTTCCGCGAGCTCTCGGGCTTCCGCCTCGCGCAGCGCCTGCGCTCTAGCTGCTGCCTCACGTTCCGCGAGCTCTCGGGCTTCCGCCTCACGTAGCGCCTGCGCTCTAGCTGCTGCTTCACGTTCCGCGAGCTCTCGGGCTTCCGCCTCACGCAGCGCTTGCGCTCTGGCTGCTGCCTCACGTTCCGCGAGCTCTCTCGCTTCCGCCTCACGCAGCGCCTGCGCTCTGGCTGCTGCCTCACGTTCCGCGAGTGCCCTCGCTTCTGCCTCGCGCTGTGCCTGTTCTCTGGCTGCTCGCTCACGTTCCGCGAGTTCTCTCGCTTCCGCTTCACGCTGTTCTCTCGCCTCTGCTTCCCGAAGTGCCATAGCTCTGGCTTCCGCCTCTCGTATGGCCGCTTCTCTTGCCTGCGCTTCACGCAAGGCTTCCTCTTTTAGCTGAGCCTCACGTTGGGCAGCTTCTCTTGCCTCAGCATCACGTCGGGCGGCCTCTTTAGCCTCTTCCTCACGAATTGCCGCTTCTCGCGCTGCCGCCACCCGAGCTAGTTCTTCTCTCATCTCCCTAGCCTCAAGCTCTCTAGCTGCCTGTTCTCGAGCCTCTATCTCTCGAATAGCCAGCTCTCTTGCCGCGGCTTCTTTCATGGCCTCCTCTTTAAGCAAGGCCACCCTCATCTCTTCTTCCCTAGCCTCTAACTCTCGGACTTCTAAGGCTCTGGCTGCCACTTCTCTTAACGCCGATTCTCGAGCTTCAAGCTCAATCGCTGCGGCCTCTCGTGCGGCAGCGGCTCTAATCGCCACCGCCCTGTCTTCTGCTTCTTGGGCTGCCAGCTTACTCGCTTCTACCTCTCGAAGCGCTGCTTCTGCAGCTGCAATCTCTCTAATCTCTTCCTCTCGGGCCTCTATTTCTCGCAGCTCAGCCTCTCGGGCAATCGCCTCTCTGATCGCGGCTTCGCTCTCTTCAGCCTCTTTAATCGCGGCTTCTTTAGCGGCAAGTTCCTGGGCAGCAGCCTCTCTTGCTTCTCGCTCTCTGAGTTCTATCTCTCTCGCCATTGTCTCTCTGACAACTTGTTCTCTAGCTTCTACTTCCCTTATGGCTGCAGCTCTAGCTTCGGCTTCTCGCGCTTCTATCTCTCGAATCGCCTCGTCTCTTCCCTGCTGTTCACTCAGCTCAGCTTCATTATCTACGCCATCTATTGGGCTCAAGTCACCATCATGCAATCCCTCTAGCAACGGCTCACTATGCGATTTTTCTAAAACCACCTCTTGCGAAGCCACTACCTGCTGCTTAATTGCCGAGGAAACAGCACTGGTTCTCGCCTCGATACTCGTAAGCATCTGCTCCAGATGATTCGGCTCATTCACAACCGGCGGCTGGCTCACATCACTTTTTGCATCCGCCAGAATCGATAAGCCCGCCAGCTTCTCACTAACACTCGCCAACACTCGTTCCAAACGCTCAGAACGCTCATCATCGCTTCTCTTTCCACTCATAATAGAACTCCAACCCAAACAGCCAAACCGACCCATTCATTTCCTGCTGCGTCCACCTGCAGCGCAACATGCATCACACCATGCGTTGTCGCAAATGCCGAAAAACCACCATACCCCAATCCCCGCCTAGCATTCATCGCTTAATAACCCCGCCCCACAGCACTGGTTACCGATGCTCTCGCCTGAGCTTCTCGCCGTAGCGCCTCTTCTCTCAAAGCGGCATCTTGTCTTAATATATCCATCTCTCTAAGTACAGCAGCCTCTCTCTCATCGGCATCCCGCGTGCTCGCAGCCTGCTCTTGCACCTGCCTCAGCGTATCTTCTCTTACACCAGCATCTCTGATGGCATCTCTGGCCATAGTCTCTCGGATCGCGGCTTCTCTTGCTTCATAGTCTCGAATAGCTGACTCGCGAATATGCGCGTCTCTCGTCTCTACTTCCCGAGCCTCTCTTACGCCCACCTCTCTCAATGCAGCTTCTCTAATTGCCGTCTCTCGAGCCATTGTCTCTCGGATCGCGGCTTCTCTTGCCTGTTCCCTGGCTTGCTCTTCTCTCTTATGAGCCGCCCGCTGTTCCGTTTCTCTAAGCGCAGCAGCCCTTAATGACGCCTCTTTCTCCATAGCCTTTCTAATGGCTACTTCTCTCGCTTCAGCTTCCCTTATTTCATCTTCTCTCAGCTTAGCTTCTCTAGCCACAGCATCTCTAATCGCCGACTCTCTTTTCCGGGCCGCCCTTACTTCAGCCTGTTTGGCTTCAGCCTCTCTAATAACAGCCTCTCTAATCGCAGACTCGCGTTCTAGGGCCTCTGCAATAGCTTTTTCTCTCGCGGCGACCTCTTTGGCCTCTAGCTCTCTAGCCGCAGCCTCACGCATGGCGGCCTCTCGAACTGCAGCGTCTCTAGCTTCAATTTTTCTCAGGGCAATCTCTCTGGCTTCGAGCTCTCTAACGGCTGCTTCTCTAGCCATTGCATCTCTGACCGACACAGCCCGAGCCTCTGACTCTCGTGCGGCCTGCTCTCTAATTTCCGCCTCTTTCAGAGCTGTTTCCCTAGCCATCGCATCTCTAATCGCAGCCTCTCTAGCATTTCGAATCGCCGCATCTCGCGCTTGCGCTTCCTTAATAGCCAGCTCTCTAGAGGCAGATTCCCGACCCTCTACCTCTCGAACAGCAGACTCTCTCAACGACAGCTCTGCCGCCGCTGCGTCTCTAAGCTCAAGGGCTTTACTCTCTTCTTCTACCACTCGGGCTTCGGCTGCATT